>CAZNFE010000523.1:0-2241 GCA_964571945.1 uncultured Pseudomonadales bacterium | reverse complement strand
GTGATCGATCAGAACACTGAATTAAACTATCTTCTTTTTGCCAGTGGCAGAAATATTGACACTCAACGGGCAAGTCAGTGGCTGTGCGGGTAAATCTTCGATCTGTCTGCTTATGAGTTAATAATTCATCAGTGACGTACAGATGTGATGTATTGATTCGGTGGGAGTATAAATAGTGAAGCCCCCGCGGCAGCGGGGGCTTCGGTGGATCTAATAACAACAGTCCATTGCTATCATTAGATTTTATGCGACCGATTTTAAATCTGATGTCCCAACCGATACCATTCGACAACCTCATCTGACAGTTTGTTTCCAGGCAACCCGTTCAGATATTCGGGACCGCAAATCAAAAAACCAATCGGGCGAATTCTTCTCCTCATGGACATTGTAGAACAGGGAGAATTTTATAGTTTCGTGTACGATTTTGTCTGTGATCTAGGTCAATATCAGATTTTTTTTGACAGGGATGCCGTAATATTGCTGAGCAACATGGTGCCTAACCTGGTGGGAACTGAATTCATCTTCTGATTTCACTATCAAGGTATGGGAGGGTCGTCTTTTGATAGTATCTACGGCCAAATTTGTTCTGTTCTTCCCATAATCGCAAGCTTGCGGCAGGTAATTCAGGAATCCAGAATGAATCCGGGATTACTTCAGTAGAGCCGGGTACTTTGCCTGGTACAATTTCCGCGGTGATGACACCTGCACCGTCTTCGTATCTCCTATTCGCGAGTATTTTGCCTGTACCATCAATGATCTGGGATTCTCCCAGAAAATGTGAATGAAAGGCCCTGGTTTCGTCCGGAGGGGAAAAACCGATGCATTTTCCGGCATGAGAAGCATGAATTACCGGTACACCCAGCATTTTGGCAAAGCGAACCGGTGTATTGTGCAGCAGCGCTACGTTTTCCAGATGTGGTGCAGGATTTGCCGCAATCGCTTGTTCAGGGCCAGTCCACCAGCAGGACCCGCCGACAATTAAATCGACCTTTTCCTTCAGGCGATCAGGTGTTCTGCTTCGTATAAATTCCCAGCATAATGATACCCCAACGCGACCATGTACGGTTGTCAGTGCACCGCTGTCTCCGCCTCCAATGTAGTAACAGTTTTCCCACATTGTTGGTTGGTCCTTATCATGTAAATAGGTAGTCCCGTCCGGAAGAGCTAGCACAAATGTGTTGTAAACATGGCCACCTCGAGCTGCGAGGTATGAACCCCCAACTACAGCATCTCCCTCTTTGGAGAGATGCTGTAACAGTTGCATGGGCGCGCCTTCCAGTGGACAGATAGCGTCCAGCATTTTGGGATTAAATGCCATTGCTGAAGAGAAAAACTCGGGTAGAATAATCCACTGAGCGTTTAACCGGATCGCCTCTCTGGCGAGAGATTCAGCTTGCTGCAGATTATATTCAAGATTCCCTACATCTGCTTCCATCTGAATTGCTGCCACTTTGACAGCATTCTTATCAGTGGTTGAAGCATTTTGAGTGGTAGACATGGTCGAATTCTGCTGTGCAGTTTAGCCAACAATTCTACCTGAGTGCTGCCTTGTAACGTAGCTGATTTAGCAAATTTGTACAACAGACCAGTTTTGGTGATCGCGTCTTCAGCCACGTTGGGTTCCCGATTGCCAGGTCAACGGATCTGAATTGCGCCGGAAATTTGCTGTGCCTTCAGATGGAAACGATGTTGATTGAAAAGAGCGCTTGGCCATGTAACACTTGAAACAGCACGGTAGTCGCGGACCAGGGTTGTTGATAGGTGGTAACCGAGCACAGAATGATCCGGAACGATGCGTTGTTCGGAGCAGATTTTGACTGACGAAGCGCGCAGCGTGCATCGCACCAGTCGCCAGGAAAGAGCACTAATGTTAACGGAATGGGGTGAGAAGGTAACCGCGGATAATGTGTGGTGTGAGTATCCACGTCCTCAGTTACGCAGGGACAGATGGCTCAATTTAAATGGACTTTGGAATTACGCTATCGTGCTGCGAACAGAATCGAAACCCGCATCCTGGCAAGGTCAGATACTGGTACCATTCGCAGTAGAGAGCGAATTATCAGGCGTACAAAAAAGAGTAACCCCTGGTCACCGACTTTGGTATGAGCGAAGTTTTGCAATCCCATCTGACTGGGCTGGTGAGCGGATCTATCTGAATTTCGGCGCGGTAGATTATGAGGCAGTCATCTGGCTCAACGACACATATGTGAGTTCGCATCAAGGCGGCTTCGATCCATTTCG
>CAZNFE010000522.1:0-2242 GCA_964571945.1 uncultured Pseudomonadales bacterium | reverse complement strand
TGACTGAATACAGACGCTCTCTAATATGCACTCCGGCAAAACCGAGAATATATACAGTGAACTTCCAATACAACCCGTAATTTCAAACCAGTGAGCGAAAAAGACCGGGTGATCGCCCGGTCTTTTTTGCAATCACCTCGAATTATGCTGCACTTCCGCGTGCATCGATGCACCAGATATCTACCAGTGTATCACCTGCTATGACGTGAATATAATCATGCAGGTTCACGGTCGGGTCGCAATGGGGTACCACTGCACGCACAACAGATCCCAATGGAAGATTGTCCTGCTCATTTTCAAACAGGATACCGCCCTGCTCATCACCGAAAAAGAAATAACTAGCGCCTTCTGGTGCGCCCTGTATCAATAATGGCGCATCGGCGTCTGTGGCGAAACTTTTGTATCCCGCATCCGTGGTCGCTAGTTTACGGGTGTTATTGGAGATTACCGTCATTTGTACGAACAGAGATGTCTGGAATGGTACTCCTCCCTTCCAATGAACCTCGTTATACTGGTGATCCATAAAAATATATGATCCCCCCTGTAATTCTGTTAATACGCTCTGCTCGGCATCCATATCGAACGTACCTGTCCCACCTCCAGTTAGAATCCGGCACTCAATTCCATCTGCTGACAGTGATGCCCGGATCGCATCCAACTCGACCATTGCCCTGACTGATTGTTCTTTCCGCTCCAGGTAATTCTGAACATGCATCAGGTGTCCCGCGTACATCTGCAAACCCATAAACTCGAGCGACCGGCTTGCTGCTATCTTTTTCGTCAGGGCAATGGCCTGTGCTCCCGGTGTGATACCGGTGCGATGTAATCCCGGGTCCAGATCCAGTAATACTTTCATGCGCCGACCAGCAACTTCTGCTGCACTATTCAGTGCCTCGACATTCAGGCTGTTATCCACGACCACCATCAAATCCGATATATTTGCATTCAGGTGCATTAGCCTGCTGATGCCAGCTTCAGTTACCACGGGTGATGTCAATAGAATATTCTGCATACCTGCTCCACCCATGACCTCAGCTTCTCCGAGCTTGGCGCAGCAGATACCGGCGACACCTGCAGCAGCCTGCCGCTTTGCAATTTCGATACACTTGTGGGTTTTCGCGTGAGGGCGGAGATTGATACCCGTTTTCTGGCAGTGTCGGGCCATTGTATTCACGTTTTCTTCAAACAGGTCAATATCAAGTACCAGGGCCGGGGTTTGTAATTTCAGGGCTGAGCCTGACAGCCCGATCAGATTCTTGTTGAGTGGTTCATTCATCAAGGGCACCTCTGTATCTCAATTGCAGTATGTTGATTTCCATCAAATGAAGATTGCTCAGCGAATATCAAATTTGTATTCTCCTCCAGGTGTCATTCTTCAATTATCGCCACAGCTCTTGTCCAACCGGCTGATGCAGCCCTGACCTTATGGGGAAAACAGGAAATCATGAATCCATAATCAGGCAGTGCATCGAGATTGTGCAGTTTTTCCAGATGGCAGTAGCCTATCTCCCGACCGGCTTTGTGTCCTTCCCAGATGATCTTTGCATCCCCCGTCCTGGCATATTCCTCTTTGGTGTGCACAAAGGGTGCATCCCAGCTCCAGCCATCCGTACCTGTGACCCTGACTCCCATGTTTAGAAGATACAGAGTCGCATCTCTACCCATACCACATCCCGCAGATACATAATCGTTACTTCCATATTTTGCACCTGCAGCCGTGTTGATAACAACAATATCAAGGGGCTTGATCTCATAGTGAATTCGATCCAGTTCGTTCTGTACATCTTCCGGAGTGACGACATAGCCATCTTTGAAACCCCTGAAATCAAGTTTTACGCCATTCTGAAAACACCAATCCAGAGGGACTTCATCTATGGTGATGGCTCGCTCACCGTTATTCATGGTTGAATGAAAGTGATAGGGCGCATCCAGATGAGTACCATTGTGAGTACTCAGGCTTACCTGCTCCACAGCCCATGCCTCACCATCGGGTAGCTGCTCCTGCGTCAGGCCAGGAAAAAAAGATGCCAGACCGGCAACTGATTGCTGGTGCGTAATGTATTGGATCTTTGGCTGAGCGCCCGGCGGATCGGAAATCACATCATTTTCGAGGTAAATGGATAAATCGATCAATTTTCGCGGCATGGTTGTCCCTCCTGGTTTACGGCACTAATCGAAAGGAATTCGTGTTGATAGGTTGGCATATGCATTGTGAATTTATGTAACCGGTATAGCAATGCCA
>CAZNFE010000521.1:0-2253 GCA_964571945.1 uncultured Pseudomonadales bacterium | reverse complement strand
AGGTCGCGCAGGTCGCGTAGGTCGGATTAGAGCGCAGCTCGTAATCCGACGATAGGCAATCCGATAAAATTGATCCAACAGCAGGAAATCCGACATCAAATAATCCCACCCCAATTAATCCGCCCCCACGCAATCCGACGATAGGCTTTGAATGGCTCTAATCTAACCAAAGTTGTACGTCGCCAATCAAACACTCTTGGAGGCAATCTCGAACACATCCTTCGACAGATTCCCGGTTGCCAGAATGCGTTCCAACTCCTGTTTCATCAACTCCTGTCGACTGGCATCATACTTACGCCAGCGGCTGAGTGGAATGAGTATTCTTGACGCCAGAATCGGGTTGATACCGTTCAATTCGATGACCCGGTCGGCAAGGAACCGGTAACCTCGACCACTGCGGTCATGAAAGTTCACGACGTTCCGCGTGAAAGCTGCCACCAGGGCACGAACTCGATTGGGTATGCGGTGATCGAATGCCCCATGATTTAGCAGTGCTTCCACGCGATCCAGCGTAGTTGGCAAACTGCACGCTGCCTGAATGGAGAACCATTGATCAATCACCAGCGGTTCTTCAGCCCACTTTGCATAAAATGATGCCAGGGCGCTCTGTTCCGGTTGACGCGCTTCGTCAGACGGGCAATTTACCAGCCCGGCAAGTGCTGCACTCACATCCGTCATATTGTCAGCACTTTCGAATTGCTTCACAGCCATCAAGATCACTTCTTGAGTGCCCGATCTCATCAGATAAGACAGGCAGGTATTTTGCAGCGCTCGTCGCGCAATTTCCTCACCCGTCGGCGCATACGGCTGGTCACTCAAATTATCTGCATAGAGACTGCGAAATTGTTCCCCCAGTCGATTCGACAATTCCGAGCGAACCAATTCGCGTGCAGCATGGATCGCGTCAACATCGGCAATTTCCACCAACTCTGCCAGATAGCCTTCCGATGGCATGACCAGCATATTCGCGATCATTGCCTTATCGACACCGGGATCCCGACTTTGTTCAAGAATGGCAGCACAGGCGATGATTAACCGATCGTCAATTTGGGGGTTATTCCCCTTTGCGATCTCGGCAGCCATGTCCTGGATAATATGTACAGCCAGCCGCTGACCGGCTTCCCAGCGATTGAAGCCATCGGAATCATGCTGCATCAGAAATGTCAGGTCATCCAGGGAGTAGTCATAACTCAGTTTCACCGGCGCAGAAAAGCCTCGCAGCAGAGAGGGTACCGGTTCTTCCGGTATGTTTTTGAAAACAAATACCTGCTCCGGCTCGGTCACATTGAGGACCGCTGTACAATTATTCTCGCCACGATCTATACCCGATACCTGATCCTCCGCCACCTCAAACATCATGTCCGCACCCGCTGAATTCAACAGGCCTACACTCAGCGGAATGTGATAACGATTTTTCGCCGGCTGGCCTGGTGTTGGCCTGCAGCTCTGACGGGTTCGCAAGGTATAAGTTGCGGCACTCGCATCATATTGACCATCCACAGTCAATTCCGGTGTACCTGCCTGACTGTACCAGCTTCTGAACTGAGACAGATCATAATCGTTGGCATCTTCCATTGCTTTGACAAAATCTTCTGTGGTGACGGCATTTCCATCATGACGATCAAAGTACAGATCTGTACCTTTACGAAATCGTTCCGCACCTAACAGCGTGTGGATCATACCCACCACTTCAGCACCCTTTTCATACACGGTTGTGGTATAGAAATTGTTGATCTCTATATAGCTTTCCGGCCGAATGGGGTGTGCCATGGGACCGGCATCTTCGGGAAACTGAGCCTCCCGTAAGAACGCTACACTTTCCACACGGCATACGGTAGGTGAACCCATGTCAGCAGAAAAACACTGATCCCGGAACACCGTGAAACCTTCCTTCAGACTTAATTGAAACCAGTCACGGCAGGTGACCCGATTACCGGACCAGTTGTGGAAGTACTCATGGGCAACAACCCCTTCAACCCGCTGGTACGCCTGGTCTGTTGTGGTATCCGGGCGGGCCAGCACACAGGATGTATTAAAGATGTTAAGTCCCTTGTTCTCCATGGCACCCATGTTAAAGCTATCCACCGCGACGATCATAAAGATGTCCAGGTCATACTCCCTGCCATACACCTGCTCATCCCAGGCCATGGCGTGTTTCAGCGATGCCATGGCATGGTCCAGCTTATCAATATTGGCCGGTTCGGTGAAAATCTGCAGCTTGATCCGGCGTCCGCTGCAGGTAACAAATTCATC
>CAZNFE010000520.1:0-2253 GCA_964571945.1 uncultured Pseudomonadales bacterium | reverse complement strand
ATGTCATCGGTTCACCGGTTCCGGATTACCGTTGTTCGGTCACGTAGATGACGGGATCGACAATGCTTCGTTGACTGAATTTCTCACCCGGCGCACTGACCGTTCAAACACCGAATGCGAGAACTGCCGGGTGCGCAATCTCTGCTCCGGTGGGTGTTATCACGAGAGTTACTCTCGTTACGGTGATCCGATTAAACCCACATACCATTATTGTGACCTGTTGCGAAACTGGATCGATTTCGGGATGCAACAATACGCCAGGATTATGCAAGAGAATCCTGCTTTCTTTGATCCTCAAAACCAATCAGGAAAATAGTCGCCATGAAACATCTCAAACCATTGAACAAATCAGCCAAACATCTTGAAGGTGCGATCGAATCTGGTAATGAAGAGGAAGTGGTTGCTATGCAGACAATTGCAGGCTGCACCACAACCCTTGATCCAGGCTGGGAAGTTGACGCGGCAGGTGGCGTGGCGGGACTCTGCCAACCGATGGAATCCGATCTTTACGGTTGTACCGATCCCTGTTGGTGGCCCGTGCAGGTTCCGGACACCATGAACACGCAACCGGACTGGGATCAAAATGCCCCCTCTGCAAGTAAGGATTGGCGAAAACTGGATAGCGTGTTCCCCGACTCAGATTAGGAAAAAGGTACTGGGAGTTTATGTCAATGAATAATCGTTCTCGAAATGCTCATGCCCGTACATTTCCATATCTGATGGTTCTCTTTCTGACAACATGGCTATTTTCTTCCGTGGTATTTGCAGGTGAATTCGGCGTGGTGACCGCAAAACCTAACAAATTGTTTGTCGTGAATCTGGATTCGTTCAATATCCACAAGGAGTGCACCTATCCGGGAACGTTCAGCCTCGGTATTCTGATCATGTCTCCTGACGAACAGGTCGCCTATCTCGTCGCCAACGGTACCAATACTATATTCGGGATAAACATCGACAATTGTGAACTGGTCTTCCAGGCTGACCTGACAATTGCAGATATGCGCGCCCGCAGCTTTGGATCTATTGCAATCAGCAAAGACGGCAAGCAACTGTATGCGGTTCAATCCAGAACACATCTCCTGATTGATCGTTACGATGTGCTGGAACCCCAGCTAGTCGTATTCAATACAGATGATGGCCTTGAGGCCAGGGCGATCAGAAGTTTTCCGGTACCGCGCCAGATCTCAGGGATCGCAGAAGCCGGTACCGAGGGGCTGGTTTATATGATGGGGCCGGATATATATTCCATCAATCCGGCGACAGGTCAAATAAAGACTGAAGCACTGTCCAGATCCTGGCAGAAGCCGCTTTATTCACCTGCAGTGGGTCTCGGCCTAATGACTAATGGCCGATTATCAAATGAATTGAGCAGAGCCTACGGTACCATGAAATTTAAGGATGAAAAAATGGATCCCACCGAAGCCAGATATCTGATGGGTATCACACGAATCAATCTGGCTACGGCAGATATTGAGTCAAGGGAATTCGGCCCTGCACAATTCATGATGTTTTCCATAATTAGCCACCCTACTAAGCCTAACCTGGTGTACGGTGTCGCGCACCGATTGCTGGAGTATGATATTGGGCAGACTAAGCTGGTACGCAGCAAGGATCTGCCTCACAATTTCTATGCCGTGGGATTATCGAAAGACGGTTCCCGCATATACCTGAGTGGCGCCATGAATATTATTGCTGTTTACGACACCGAAAGCCTGGAGCCTTTAGGACAAATTGAAATCAGCGGGGATATGGCTTTTTCTGCAATGCAAATCGTGCACCGATGAAGATCCATTCAACTCATTCGACTCATTCAACAACCTGAATGTAATGACAGTCAATACAGCACCCCTTAATGATACCCAGTTGCCAGAAGCAGCACTCGCGCTGACTTCGATAGCGACAGTTCTTGATTTGATATCAGCACCCAACCCGGATATTGCTCGTCTATACCTGGGTAACGAATTTTGTGATCGACTAATTGCCAATGGAAATCACTTAAAACGGTGTATCAACAAAATCCAGCAGGCAGGGATCCCCCTTAGTTTCGTTACCCCGGCCGTTTCAGACCGAACGATGAAAAGGCTGTTCCCTGCATTGGATGCTCTTGAAGATAAATCTGAAGTCATTGTTAACGATTGGGGAGTGTTGCGCGTCATCAACAGAAACTATCCTCACCTTGTTCCTGTTGCAGGGCGACAACTGTGCAAAATGATTAAGGATCCGAGATTACCTTCCCGACAGTGGGCGGAACTC
>CAZNFE010000519.1:0-2276 GCA_964571945.1 uncultured Pseudomonadales bacterium | reverse complement strand
CCCTCCCGGTTCTGACCGATTCATAGCGATGAACCCCTTAAGTAAGTGCCATTCTACTCTGACCCCAAATATCCAAATATGCGTGCAAACTTGTGATTTTATTGGATAAACATACAATAACTGCTTGCCAGCAAGTACCAGGAGCTGGTCAGCATGACTATAAAAACAGTAGTTTGAGAGGGGATGATGAGTTCACGGAACACCAGTGATATTGTTAGAGGCTGCATGATAATCATTGGCAATGAAATTTTATCGGGCCGAACCCAGGATATTAATCTTGCCTATTTGGCACGTGAATTAAACGAACTGGGAATTCGAATGGCCGAGGCAAGGGTCATTCCCGATGATGAGCAGGTAATTGTCGCAACAGTGAACGAATGCAGGGAAAAGTTTGACTATGTATTCACCACAGGAGGCATAGGCCCGACCCACGATGATATAACCGCGGATTGCATTGCACTTGCATTTGGTACGGAGTTGGAGATTCATCCGGAAGCTGAAGCGATAATCCGAAGGAGAGAGGCCCCGCCGGATGTAATGCAATCCAGATTGCGCATGGCACGGGTTCCCAAAGGAGGCACCTTGATACAGAATCCAACCGGTGGTCCACCGGGATTTCAGATCGAGAATGTTTTCGTCATGGCCGGTGTGCCCATGGTCATGCAGGCCATGGTCAGCACACTGGGTAATGGCCAGTTAGTCGGCGGTGCCCCGGTTCGATCCAGGTCGATCAGTGCATATCTCACCGAGGGCAGGATCGCCACTCAACTCGGTAAAATTCAGGATCGTTATGCTGAGATTGAATTAGGGAGCTACCCGTTTTATCGAAAAGACGGATACGGTGTGAACCTGGTGATGAGGGGTACCGATGAAAATGAGCTGGAAGCGATGAAAGCGGAACTAAGTGAGATGATTACCTCGTTCGGGGCGGAGCCGTTCGAAGACGATCTGAAGAAACAATCGTAAATTCAGCCGGGTTCAGCAATAGTAAAAGACAACAGTGCACGACATAGCTGCTACGAATTGATAACATCACGGGTTACTCTGCCTGCCGGTGAAATTCCGGGTTCAGTGTTCAAAAATTGGATGGATTAACCGTGTGCGAATAACTGTTTATAGTCGTACTCGGCAGGCTGAGCGCTTAAAATGTGGCCCGTCTTCGGGAAAATGTTATTGAAAGAGAATACCTCCGGCTTTGCCGGAGGGTTGTTATTTATCAGTAATCTCATTGCAGGAAGTGAATTTGCCAATGACAGGCAAGATCGAACCAATCTCTGATCCTACCGGTAAAGTACAAAAACTTACCGATACGGTTGATCGTCTGTATCGGCGTGGTGCAACCAGGACGCTAATCCGAATCCTGATCAAGTTGCATCCTGCGGATCTGGCAGCCGTACTGGAAGTGCTGCCAGACGGGCACATTACCGGAGTATTTGACGCCATTCCTGACGAAAAACTTGCCAGTGAAGTTCTCGCGCAAATCAGTTCCAGAGTCCGGGAAGTAATTATTGAGGAAATTCCCCTGGAGCAATTGAAATCTGTCTTTGAGCAATTGCCGCCGGATGAATTAACTGACCTGATTCAGGAATTGGATCCGGAGTATGCTGAACGTCTGATGGCGCTGCTGGAAGTTGACAGCAAGCAGGAAGTCGAGGAATTACTGGGTTATGCACCGGATACCGCTGGTGGCATCATGACTTCCGATTTTTTCGCTCTGGAGGATCAGGCGAGTGTTGAGGAAGCCATCACTGTGGTGCGAGAACACTTCGATGTGGAGATCGTATCCTACTTATATGTCACTGATACCGACGGTCACCTGACCGGGGTTGTGTCCCTGCGGCAACTGTTACTGGCAGATCCGGCTCAATTGCTGGGCGATATCATGAATTCGCGTATCGTGAGTGTGCAAACGGATTCTGCACAGGAACAGGTAGCCGAACTGGTTGACAAGTATCAGTTGCTGGCATTACCGGTAGTAGATGAGGAAAGTGTTCTGGTTGGTATGGTGACGATCGATGATGTGTTCGACGTGATCGAGTCGCAAACCACTCAGGATATGTTGCGTATGGCGGGGACACACCAGTCCGAAACATTGACCCAGTCACCTTTCAAAATTGCATACATCCGCTTGCCATGGCTGGCTGCAGCGTTTGTCGGAGGATTAATTGCGACTGCAATTATGCATCGCTTCGAGGCTACGCTGACGCAGGTGCTGGCGCTGGCGGCATTTCTTCCGGTAGTTATGGGCATGGGGGGGAACATCGGGGTACAAACCT
>CAZNFE010000518.1:0-2278 GCA_964571945.1 uncultured Pseudomonadales bacterium | reverse complement strand
AGATGAGCACGATGTTACGCTTTAGAGAACAAGGTCTTGGCGCCCCTGTGGTTTTCCGGAAGAAGAAAATCCAGACGCCTGCCGATGGCACCCTTCGTTTGCAGGACTCGCTGGACTTCTTCAAGATGCGTTTCGAGACGATCCAGTTCTTCATCCACGTCAGCCTTCTGCGCAATGATAGCCAGCTCCTGTTCAAGTCGAGTAGCATCCAACTCCTCTCTGAACTCCTGCACCTTGCTCAGTAGCCGTTCTTTATTCGCCGCCAGAATACCCGGCATGTTGTTTCTGACCTGCTGCACTATCTGGGCAATCTCATCGAGTCTTTGGGTGATGAATTTCTGCAGCTCATTGCCTTCTCTCTGCCGGGCGGAGATTAGTTCACTTAGCGTGTTGTTGAATACTTGTAGTGTTGCTTCAATTCGTTCCTCGCGATCCGTTTCTTGCTCCACGAGCATGCCTGGCCACTTCAGTATGTCAAGCGGGTCTAACGTGGTTGGGCTGTCGGTGATGGCAGCGATTTCCCGGGTGGCTGCAATTAGCTGCTGAGCGAGGGTCGTGTTAATTTCCCAGCTTGCTCTTTCCTCAGCTGTATCGTGAATTCGCATTGTGCATTCCACTTTGCCGCGCGGGATCCGTTTTCTCAGGACTTCTCTCAGTTGGGGTTCAAATTCACGTAAAGCTTCCGGCAATCTGAAGTTCGGATCAAGAAAACGCTGATTCACAGATCGAATCTCACAACTCAAGGTGCAATGCGATAATTGAATTTCCGACCTTGCGAATCCGGTCATACTTTGTGCCATAGGTCGTTCCTCAAGTAGATAAAGGTCACTTTCAGGATCAGCCAGGAACTTTTCCTGTCTTCATCAGAGTAATGGTATGTTACCTTAAGGGACCCGTGTAGCGATATTGCTCAAGCGATAAAATACGGATTGATTCGATCCGACTTTGCTCACAAACAGCGGAGTCAAGAGGATAAAAGTGATCATTTTGGAGAGGTTAGTCAAATGACAATTATGCGTCCCAGCGGTAGAGAGAACGGTGAGCTAAGGGAGATTTGCATCACCCGGCACTTCACGAAGTATGCGGAAGGATCCGTTCTGGTCGAGTTTGGTAACACCAGGGTCATTTGTACTGCCAGCATAGAATCCGGCGTACCTGGCTTTCTGCGGGGGTCAGGAACTGGGTGGATTACTGCGGAATACGGCATGTTGCCAAGGTCGACTGATACTCGAATGGACAGGGAAGCCACGAGAGGCAAGCAGAGTGGACGCACGGTGGAGATTCAACGCTTAATCGGTCGTTCACTTAGAACAGCCGTTGACCTGAAAAAAATAGGTGAGCGTACGATAAAAATCGATTGTGATGTTGTTCAGGCCGATGGTGGAACGCGAACGGCTTCAATTACAGGTGGTTGTGTTGCACTGATCGACGCGTTGAATTCCATTGCAGGTGATAGTCCATTACGCCAGTTAGTCGCCTCGGTATCGGTGGGCGTATACAAAGGCAACGCGGTGCTCGATCTTGAATACCGGGAAGATGCTGATGCAGACACCGATATGAATGTGGTCATGACAGAGGATGGCAAGTTCATCGAATTGCAGGGAACAGCAGAAAAAGTGCCTTTCTCGAGAGAGGAATTGAATGTGATGCTAGCGCTTGCAGAAGATGGCATTCAGCAACTCTTTCAGCTACAAAGGGAGGCATTGGCCAAAGAATGACTGTAAAAAGCAGTACGCCAGGACCGATTTGTCTACAAATTGGTTACCCGGTAAATGAATAAAGTCGGGAAAGTTGAAATTCGCCAGGCTATCTACTATTTTGTAGGAGCGGGGATTTATTGGCATCGGCAAGGAGGACGATTTGTATCCATACCAGGAAGAGTTTATCGAATTTGCAATTGAGCAGGGTGTGCTCCAATTTGGTGAATTCATACTCAAGTCGGGCCGTGTGAGTCCATGGTTTTTTAACTCGGGCCAGTTCAATACTGGTTATGCTTTAGCAAGATTAGGCCACTATTACGGTGAAACAATCGTCAGTGCATCATTAGAATTTGATATACTTCTCGGTCCCGCTTATAAGGGGATACCACTGGTTGCTGCAACAGCTATAGCGTTGGCCAATGATCATGGTCTGGATCTGCCGTATGTTTTTAACAGGAAGGAAACAAAAGACCATGGTGAAGGTGGCCTGCTGGTCGGATCGCCGCTGCAGGGGCGCACGCTTGTTATCGACGATGTGATAACTGCGGGAACTGCAATCGGGGAGTCGGTGTCCATAG
>CAZNFE010000517.1:0-2280 GCA_964571945.1 uncultured Pseudomonadales bacterium | reverse complement strand
TAAATTATCTGACGCCAGAGTTAGAACTATTAACGCCCTTTCCAGAAGATTCTGCAAGCAGGATTTGATCGCTGCAGACCATTTTTTACAACACTATCGGGAATCAGGATTGAGGTTACATCACCTTTAATGAACTTTTATTTTAAAACAGCCGATAATCAGCTTCTCACTTAAGATGATCAGTGGCTCAGAAGCGTATGTTTCTGCCACAATTCACCTTAGAGTCGAAGTGCGGTGGAAAAATCCGGCACGCCATCCCAACGACCCGGATCTGTGGCGCGCATTACGGCGATGGTCTTGATAACTTCCGGATTTGCCAGCCCGTGGGGTGCTTCCCCTGTGAGAACCCGGATGATATTTTCCGCCTGACGGATGGGGCATTCCTGGAGAAATGTTGGTGACATACCTGCCAGGTGTGGCGTGATAATGAAATTGGGCAGGCCTAACAGCGGATCCTGAGATTCGATCGGTTCAATCTCTGTCACGTCTAGGGCGGCCGCTTCTATCTGCTTGTTTTCAAGAGCACTGGCCAGCGCGTTACCGTCCACAACCGGGCCCCTGGCGGTATTGATCAGTATTGCGGTTGGTTTCATCAGCGCCAACGCATCGGCGTCAATCATGTGGCGGGTTTCTTCCGTCAGTGAACAGTGAATGGTCAGATAGTCGGACTCCCTGAGCAATTCTTCCAGGGAGACCAGCTTGACACCATACAGGTCCGCCGTGGTTTGAGGCACATATGGATCGTGAGCAATGATGCGTGAAGGCCCAAAGCCACGGATTCGATTGGTGAAGGCGCGGCCGATATTACCAAACCCGATGATGCCCACCGTATGTCCGGCAATGCGGCGCGCGGTTTGGAAATATTCGAGCGTCACTTTCCAGTCTTTACCCCACTCGCCGCCGCGGGTGGTACGCACCGCGTCATACAGACGTCGGGTCAGGGTCAGCAGCATGCCCATGGCATGATCAGCAACTTCCGAGGTATTGATTCCCGGTACGTTACAGGCCAGGATTCCCAGCTCGGTTGCCGCGTCGAGATCGATAGAATCCACACCGACACCCATTCTGCTAACGACTTTGAGCCGGGGACAGTTTTCCAGAACCTGCCGGGAAGTTAATGGCATCGTGCCAACCTGTGCCCCATCCGCATCCTTCAGCAACTCGCTCAGATCATCCTCCGTTCGACAGGAGCCTTCGACAACCTCGAAGCCGGCTGCCTCAAACAGATCGGTGCGATTATAGGGGCTGGCTTGCAGTGCGATTTTCATATCTCTCTCCCAGGTCATTGCTTTCGGAATTCATCATCCTGCCGGTCAATCAGTCCAGTTTGCGTTATTTTCGGCGAAATCCGTATCCGGGTCCAGATTCACCATTGCCGCGGTACCGCCTGGCTGACCGGCATTGCGAGCCGTTGATCCGGTGCAGCATGTGTACTGGCACCTAACAGCAAGCAACGTATCAATGTAACACCGGCGATGCAAGGCACAGGCCGTTCCAGGAAGGCTTCGTTAACTATGCTAAAGACCCTCATCTGGTTTCCATAAATCGCTCACGAGGGTAGAAAGACTCAAACGGGTCCCTAAGACTGATGTTTCAGATTGGAGTCGCTGGCGTGGTAAAGCCAGGACAATCACCCTGTTCATTCTTTCAGTATCCAATTACTATTCATGTATCTTATATGACAGCAACAGGAGTTGAAGGATGGATGCAATTCAGCGAAGCCAGATCGGCTTTGAGTGTTCCCAGCTTGTGTACAGATTTTCACATCTCTTTGAAGCTGAGCATTCGCGGGTAGCCGACCTGTTTACAGAAGATGGCAGTCTGCAGATAGGAGGAAATACTGACCCCCTGGTGGGTGCTGAGAACATTCGCAGCGCTATGCTGATTGTCGAGCAAAGAGCAGGTGAGGAAACCAATATCCTGATCTCTAACAACGTTATAGTTGATGTGATTGATGAAGACAATGCCACGGGACATTCCTATTGGACCCATCAGCAGCATAGAACTGCCGGGGGCAGACCGAGTACTGTGTTACCGTACAAAGAACCACACGTAGTTGGCAAGTTCGACGATGAATTCAAGCGCGTGCACGAAGAGTGGAAATTCTCACGACGTATCTTCAGAGGTATTCTTATTGGCGCGGAACTCCTTCAGGCCTATCCAATTCCAGAGTCTGGCTAAGGATAGAGGCGCTTGCTCGTCAATCTGAGATTCGAGCGAGTATTGAGGTATTGAGTGTCAGGTCGTTGCTTTTGCCGTTTCCGGTTTCGACGATGGCTG
>CAZNFE010000516.1:0-2284 GCA_964571945.1 uncultured Pseudomonadales bacterium | reverse complement strand
ATGAGTCTGGCTCTCGCATTTGCGTTGCAAATTGCTGCCGCCGTTCATTTTGACTCCGTCAAAGCCATGAGTCTGGCTCTCGCATTTGCGTTGCAAATTGCTGCCGCCGTTCATTTTGACTTCGTCAAAATGAACTTACTTATAGAAAGCGTTTTCTGTTACGGTGTGGTCGGTCACATCCCTGACTGCTGTTAACTGGGGTAGTTGTTTTAGCAGCGTAGTCTCTACTCCATCCTTCAAAGTCATGTCCACCATACCGCAGCCCTGACATCCACCACCGAATTGCAGCACAGCAACACTCTCTTCAACCACTTCAACCAGCGTCACCATACCACCATGGGCAGCCAGTCCTGGATTGATTTCACTGTGCAGCACATAATTAATCTTGTCCTCCAGGGGACTGTCTTCCGACACCTGGGGTACTTTCGAGTTCGGTGCCTTGATAGTCAACTGCCCACCCATACGATCCTCAGCAAAATCAACCAGTGCATCCTTTAGAAAAGGCATGCTGCGCTGATCGAAGTAGGCAACAAAATCTTCGTACTCTACTTTTTCGTCATCCTCCAGCTCTTCCCCTGCCCTGGAGTATGCGATGCACGTTTCTGCCATGGGAGTACCAGGGTCCGAGACAAACACACGTATCCCGACATCCTCATCTTCCTGTTTAGCCAGTAAATCAACCAGGTATTTCTGAGCAGGTGCAGTTATTTCAATCATACTTGAATCTCCGGGAATTCAATAACAATCCCCCGACAGAGCCGGCGGTTTCCGCTTTCAATGATCACGGGAACCTCTGAAGGAGGCCGAGAAAACCCTATAATAATTCATAGTGCGCCCGGATACTATTTCAATATAACCACTTTTATTTTGTGGGTTAGCACACTGACTCCCGCGTACCCCTCAAAAAACAAGGCATCACCGGCAACATGAAATTCATTCATACAGACTGCAAAGGAATATCAAATCTTCCCCGGGCCGGTTCTGATATTATTCGCCACCTTGAACAGGCTGGTGGAATCGAAGAATGACTGATCGTAAAGATCGAATCTGCGCCCTGCGAAACCTTCTCAAAGAGCGGATTGTGCTGCTTGATGGCGCCATGGGTACCATGATTCAGGGACACGGACTCACTGAGGCTGATTTCAGGGGATCGCGTTTCCAGGATTATCCCCAGGATGTCAAAGGCAATAATGAACTGCTGACGCTCACCCAACCTCACATCATACGAGATATTCACCTCGAATTTCTGCGCGCAGGGGCAGACATTATCGAGACGAATACGTTTACTGCAAATGCTGTTTCTCAGGCAGATTTTGGCATGCAGGACCTGGTCATCGAAATGAATCTGAGTTCAGCAAAACTGGCCCGGCAAGCAGCAGATGTCGCCTTCCATGAAGACAAGAGGCCACGTTTTGTCGCGGGTTCAATTGGCCCAACAACAAAGTCTGCCAGCCTGTCTCCGGACGTAAATAATCCTGGCTATCGAAATATTACCTTTGATCAACTGGTGCTGGACTATACGTCTGCAATTCATGCATTGATTGAAGGAGGCGTTGATATTCTGGTAATTGAAACCATCTTCGATGTGTTAAACGCAAAAGCTGCCATATTTGCCGCTCAGCGTTGTTTCGAAGAGACCGGAACGGAGTTACCGGTTATCATTTCGGGAACAATCACCGATGCCAGCGGCAGATTACTTTCGGGTCAAACCACCGAGGCTTTCTGGGCATCCATTGAACATGCCAAACCAATTTGTGTGGGATTCAACTGCGCACTCGGTGCAGAGGAAATGCGTCCCTATGTCAATCAGATCTCGAAGGTAGCTGATACGTATGTAAGTGCTTATCCAAACAGAGGTCTGCCAAACGAGTTTGGAGAGTACGATGAACCGCTGGATGAAATGGCCCGTGTAATAGAACAATACGCAAAGGACGGACTAATCAATATCATTGGTGGTTGTTGTGGAACCACACCTGCCCACATTGAAGCATTTGCACGGATTGCAAAAAAATATCCACCCAGAATTCCACCGCAAACCAGTAAAATCTGCCGATTAAGCGGTCTTGAAGCATTTACGATTGACCAGGATTCACTGTTCGTCAATATTGGCGAGCGCACGAACATTACCGGTTCAGCCAGGTTCGCTCGTCTGATTCGAGAGGAGAACTATGAAACCGCAGTACAGGTTGCAGCCCAACAGGTAGCCAATGGCGCTCAGATAATTGATGTCGACATAGATGAAGGCATGCTCGATTCAACTGCAGCGATGGATATATCCATAACA
>CAZNFE010000515.1:0-2285 GCA_964571945.1 uncultured Pseudomonadales bacterium | reverse complement strand
TATCACGGGCTTCTGACTGCGATACATAAGGTCGGCCGTGATGCGCAAGTCCTGCAGGAGAAAACCGTGGCGGTATCCGGTATTGGCTGTTCCAGTCGGCTGCCGCACTACATGGGCACATATGGTTTTCACGGGCTACATGGCCGTGCATTGCCGGTAGCCTGTGGTGTCAAGGCCAGGCGACCTGATCTGGATGTGTGGACGATTACCGGGGATGGTGACTGTTTTTCTATTGGTACGGGGCACTGGGTCCATGCTTTACGTTACAACATGGATATGACGGTGCTGGCATTTGATAATGGCGTCTATGGCTTGACCAAGAAGCAGACATCGCCGACCACCCCGCAGGAATTCCCTACCAATACACATCCGAGCGGCGCACTTCTGCCACCCTTGAATCCACTTGCGATCGCGCTGGGTGTTACCAATATCTCGTTTGTTGCCCAGATTGTTGACTGGAACGCGCCACTGCTGTTTGAAACGCTGAAGGCTGCTCATGACCATAAGGGCCTGAGCTTTGTACGTATCCGGCAACGTTGCCCGGTTTTTGTGGAATCTATCAGCAAGGAAATCCAGGATGATCCAGGCAGGTTGTTACTGCTGACTCATGAGGATGGTGTTCCTGTGCCTAAAGGAGTGGAACGCTTATTCGAGCATCAGCAGGAGCATGATCCTTCCGATCTGATCGGTGCCAAAGCATTAGCAAAAGATCCATTGCACATTCCGGTTGGTTTGCTCTACAGAAACCCCGATGCACAGCGCTATGACGAACTCTCGCGTGTAGGCATGGAGATGACCGACCAGGAGAAGCTGGACGGTTTGAATAAGGCGCTGGATAAATTTGCAATGTAGGTCGAATAAACCCATGCCACAGATTGATGAAAGTCAGGCAAATTCTGTAAAGCTTATTGAAGAAGAAGTTTCTCTTATGCCGAACAACGATGTTCAAAATACCGCAACAGTAATTTCGGGAAGACGTGACAGATCTGTCATCAATTTGGCAACCGCCTCACTGGATGAGACAGAAATTGAACAGACGATTACCAAATTACGCCGTTACCATCTGGGTGATCCTGAAGCTGCAGGTCAGTGTGATCCGGTAACTGCTGAGTTTTTACCGGCATTGCTGGATCCGTATCGGGAAGGGGCGGGTATTCGCTACGAATATCCACTCTATCTAAATGGGCCGGAAAACGCAGCTGAAGCACCGCTGGCTACCCCACTCGGGGAATTTCTGGCAGATGCAGTTGAGCAATTTGCACCTGGAGCTGAAGGTGCACGTATGCTCAGGGATAACTTGCCCAGGCTGGAACGCTACATAGATCGTCGGTTGAAGCAGGAGGATCGGCCAGTAGATGCTGGAACATTGCTCACCGAAGCGACTATTGCCCTCCAGGATGAAATCGATCTCGATGAAGATAATCGAGATCGACTGCAACAGGACCTGGAGAAATTGCTGGCGGGCGTGGCGCAGGGTTCCGAGTTCCTCGGGTATGGTCCCCATGTGGCCGTTTATCTGTTGAAGCAGGCGGTTCATGCCCATACTTATGTGCAGCGGGCGCAATTTCAGTTGGCGGTTGATGAGCGAATCAGGTGGTTAACCGAATTATTAGCGGTTGAGAAGGAAAAATCAGCCACTGCGCTGGAACCGGTAGCTGTCAAGCAGAAGGTAGGTGCAGCTTCCAGATATTTCGACGTGAAAGCCTTTTCCGGCATGATGGAACATCGTGCCCACGGATCAATTAATCTGACTGCCGAGCGGAAAAAACGAATTGAATCCGCAGTCGAGGTATTAAAGAGCTATGACGCTGAGTCCGAAGAGATTCAGTTCGTTGCAGAAGAGAACAGTCCCTGGCTTTGTGAAAATCACGGTTTTAACGTGACCACGAGCGCTGATCCCTGCGCCAGTGCAAAATCACTGTATGAAGAGCAGGCTGAAAAGTTCAGCCGGATTTTTTCGGCATGCCGCATCGCGCAACTGGAGAAAGACGGCAACTATGAAGCTTCCGTACACGATTCGTGGTTCGAAAATTTTGACTGGGAAGCTTTCTCTGCTGATGAGCTCATGCTGATTCCCACGGTAGTTGCCCTGGTGACAGCAAAACATGTCGCGACGGATGGCATGCTGTCGTTATCCAGATTGCTCAATTCAAGAAAACCCGTACAGGTGCTGACCTGGGTTGAAGCACACACTAATCCAGGTGCACTGGAAGAAGAGGATCCCTTAACCAGTATTCGTACCGAACTGACTTATTTTGGCCTGGGGCAAAGGCAAGCCAATGTCG
>CAZNFE010000514.1:0-2295 GCA_964571945.1 uncultured Pseudomonadales bacterium | reverse complement strand
AATTTGTACCGGAGACAAATCCGGCACCCCCGGTATAGTTAGAGCGCCATGCGGCTAACGGGCTGATCTCCAGGAAGGGAGAATCCCTGTCCAGAGCCAGCGATATACGCTCCCTGATGGGCAGTTTATCCCGTGAGCGAAGTCGACTCATGGCTTCTTCGCCGCCTCCTTCTGCAACCTCCTCAAGCAGTTCACTTATCTGGTCGAGTTTCTCGATCATATCCGACCTGTTTTTGACAAACAGTTCTGAACGAGTCTCCAGTTTCGACTTAATTATCTGCATAAATTGATTTTTCCCTCTCCTGAAAGAAATTGTCTCACGTGCCGAATATGCACGGGCAAAGACCTGAAATACTAGCTACGTAGCCAGCGCAATGCAATCATTGGCAGGCCGAAAAAAACAGAATAGTGCACTCGATACTGAAGCAACTCGATCTTACATGGCCGCAGCACGCTGATAGGCCGGTCTTTGTATTATGCCCCGCCAGTATTTCTCAATATTGGGTGTCAGCACTTCTTTTATATCCAGAGAGAGTGCCAGATGAATGGCATACGCTATGCAGATATCTGCGATAGTGAATCTATTCTGACATAGATATTCCCGCCCAGCGGTAGCATCTTCCACGCATTTCATTCGAGCCAGAAACCACTTCCGATAATCATTGGCTACCTGTGGATTTCTTTTCTCCTCGGGTTCCAGTCTGGTGTATCGCAATACCAGGGTCTGTGGAAAAGTCAGAGTCGCGTCGCTCCGGTGCAACCAATTGAGATAGTCACCATAATCTGCTTCATCAGGCGTTACACCGAGCGGTGTCGGGCCGTAACGTTCCACCAGATACTGTGCAATACCAGCGGATTCCGTCATGACAGTGTCACCATCAACCAGGGCGGGAACGGTGCCTAACGGGTTTACTTTCAGGTATTCCTTATGCAGGTAGCGAGGTGGAAATGGCATCACTTCCAATTCATATTCGATTCCCATCTCTTCCAGGGTCCACAGGGGACGCATGGACCTGGCCCCTGCACAGTGATACAACTTGATTGACATCTTGCACATCTCCCTTCACTAAACACTGTTGCTCTTTAGCGCAATCCAAAATCAAGATTGCTCCCCTCACTGTACATTCGCAGAATGCGTCGGCTGGTGGTTTGTACATGGACTTCATCCGCCCCATCATAGATACGTGCAAACCGCGCGTGCCGATACATTCTTTCCAAAGGTGTATCTTCGGTGACACCCAGGGCACCGTGCACCTGAATCGCCCGGTCAATCGCATTGTGCAACATAGTGGCGCCATACACCTTGATCAGACCAATCTCGATACGCGCCTCATCCCCTTCATCGATTTTCTGGGCAGCATGTAAAGTCAGCAGCCGACTCGCCTGAATTTCAGCCGCCGTATCAAAAATGAACTTCTGGATCTGTTGATGCTCACCTAACGTCTTCTTAAAGGCGACGCGCGAATTGGCTCGCTCACACATCAAATCAAACGCACGCTGTGCCTGGCCTAACCAGCGCATACAGTGGAAAATTCGACCCGGCCCAAGTCTATCCTGGGCGATCTTGAAACCCTGCCCTCTCGGGCCTAACAGATTATTTTTCGGGACACGTACATTATCGTAATCCACTTCGTAATGACCAGCATATTCACCCATTACTTTCACATCCCGCAGGATGTTATAGCCGGGAGTATCGGTTGGCACCACGATCATCGAAAAAGCCTGGTGGTCCGGCACGTCCACTTCTGTTCGCACCATTGCCGTGGTATAGGCAGCACTGCCGGCACCCGATGTGAACCATTTTCGACCGTTAATTACCCATTCATCACCTTCCAGGACTGCCGTGGTTTGTAACTGTGTCGGGTCAGAGCTCGCGACCCCGGGTTCAGTCATACCAAAGCTCGGGAACACCTCACCATCTACCAGTGGCTGCAAATACTGCTCTCGCCACTGGTCACTGGCGTATCTGTGCAGCATGATGGAATCCTGCAGGGAATGGGTGCCAAGCGCGACCGTTGCCGCTTCAGAACGACCTACTACCTCGTTCACAAAGACGTAATCCATAAAGGGTAAACCCCCTCCGCCAATTTCTTCCGGGTGCCCGAGCGCCCACAGCCCTTCATCCTTCGCTTTCTGCATTAAACCCCGCATAATCTCGCCGCGAGCTTCATCCATGCGGTTGCCGATTAATACGTCTTCGACGGGATACACCTCTCTTTCGATAAATTCGAGCACTTTGGCCCGGATGGGCTCGACGTGTTTGGGGATGGATAAATTCAGCATCATCTTCTCCTT
>CAZNFE010000513.1:0-2304 GCA_964571945.1 uncultured Pseudomonadales bacterium | reverse complement strand
ACTACCGGGCGCCAGAAAAAATGTCAAAGAATGCAACTGGTCCAGTCAACCACAGACGTATTTCAGTGGAGCCTGATGCACCAGATGTCCTCAATTTGAATCGCCGCCCGGGTTTTGAGTTTCCGCACCGAATATTTTGTGAAATTTGATGCATTCTGGTATTTTCAATTTTTGAGGATCATAAAATACCGGGTCCGTACTCGAAACCGGAATAAAAACTTCTCATTCAGGAACAATAATAAAATGGCAAACCAGCACCCGAACCACTCGGCAATACCACAGAGAATAGCACTCACCCTGCCTCATCCACTCGGAGTCGAGGCTACACTGCAACACGCCGTTTGGGGTGAGGAACAAGGCTATGATGACCTCTGGTTCGCTGATGCGGGCGGTGTGGATGCATTAACAGCAGCAGTGGCGGTTGCAGAAAGAACCGAGCGGGTTCGGATTGGCATCGCCATCGTACCGGTTTATACCCGCACTCCGGCTGTGCTTGCATCAAGCGCCCATGTATTGAATGTCGTGTCTGGCGGACGCTTTATCCTGGGACTCGGCTCCTCCAGCCACGTGTTAATGGAGGGATGGAACGGCCAGGTGCTGGAGAAACCCCTGACGCGAGTGAAGGAAACAGCGCTGCTGGTGAAGCGCATGCTCGAGGGCGAAAAATCTGATTTTGAAGGGGAAACTGTGCGCAGTAAGGGGTACCGGCAACCCCCCCTGGCACCCGGAGCGCAACCGATTTATATCGCAGGTCTCCGCGGCAAGATGCTGGAGATGGCCGCCGAAGTGGGTGATGGTGTCATCATCAATCTGTTTCCCCGGGATGTACTGCCGAAAATCATGTCTCACATCCGGATTGGCGCAGAACGTGCCGGTAAGCAGTTGAGCGATATCGAAGTGGTTTGCCGCCACACGGTCATGGTGACCGATGACAGGGACCGGGCACGGGATGCATTTCGGGCCAGCCATGCGCCCTACTACGCAACTCCTGTGTACAACAAGTTTCTAGCCTGGGCTGGATATCCCGACGTGGCAAATACCATCACCGAAGGATGGGCGGAAAAAGATCGATGTAAAACGGGCGGCGCACTGGACGATGCGTTGATTGATAATATATGCATCATCGGGTCAGCGGATGAATGCAGAGACCAAATCAGGCAGTATGCCGAAGGTGGAGTCACGACGCACATCATCTCTACCTCGTTAGGAGAAAGCATGGATGCAACCTTCAATGCCTTCACCAGAGAAAATTTCTCTTTCTGATGGTACTTTGAGCCAGGGTCATCAGGACAGGGCGGCCAGTTCCTCTTCATATTTTGCGTAGGAATCTTTGAAGGTCGCTGAATTGAGTATGGTTTCCGCTACCACCTCGTTGCTTTCAGCATCTCTGACGGTATTTTTCATCCAGCAAGATTCGGTACGTCGGCTTTCACTCAGGGCAATAATTTCACGCTCCAGTGTATAAGGCTGCCCCACGAACAATGGGCCCTTCAGCAATTTTATTTCCTGATCAGCGAACAGTCCAATGGTGGGTCCACGAGCAGGAAATCCCGAATTCCTGGCTGAATATTGCGTCAGTACGCTGATCATCTCCAGTGGTATGATAGCTCTCCCCCAGGGTGAAGTCTTGCCGCCTGCAGCGGCATACCAGGAGCAGTTCTCCGTGATTTTGGCCAGTTTCTGATTCAGCGAGAACGGATACATATCCCCCATGTGCTGATCATAATCCATACTGATATGTTCCGTTTTTGCTCCTTTCATGCCCACTTTCTGATCTCGCAGGATCACTAGCTGATTAACCGGTCGAAGTGCGGCGATTCGGCGGTCGAGTTCGGATTCCGGATGATTCGGTCCAATGGATGCCGTGCCTGCCAGCACCGGTGTGCCATCACTTTTCTCCAACCATACCCTGGTCAGGTTCGCGCCCGGTTCGGGAATTACCGCGAATGCCCTGACTTCTTCCCCTTCGATACAAACATTCTGGTAATGAGCACTGATACAGCCGGTTTCGAACCATGCCTGACCGAATATCTGGTGCAGCAATGGCACCAATTGACTGAAATGTGTCGGCCCCTCGATAGGTGCACCTGAAAATCCCAATCCCTCCGCAGTCGATTCGTCGTGCAGGGACGGATGATTGTCATACACCTGATCGGCCAGCATTTGTCGGGGGGTTCGCAGTGGTCCTGTCAATACCAGTTCGGAGTCAAATAGTATGTCTGACATGGTTATTCTCTTTCTTATTGTCATGAATGGGAGCGGTTGAATGTACCATTCCGGGGAAAAAGGTGACAGATATTTTTT
>CAZNFE010000512.1:0-2317 GCA_964571945.1 uncultured Pseudomonadales bacterium | reverse complement strand
TATTTTGGTTATGGCGAATCCGGAGCAGGTACTGCCAGTCGTCATGCTGGTGTAGAACGGAGTTGGGATCTTAAACACCCGCTGACAGGATCGTCAAAGAGTACTGAGAAATCTTTCGATCGCAGCATTCACCTGGTTGGGAAACTCCGCAAACACGAAGTGGGTACCTCCTTCGATCATTTCCATGCTGGCATTGGGCATGCGATCGATCAGAAATTGTGAGTATTTGGGCGGTGTCATGACATCTTCGGTACCGACAATGGCGAGTGTCGGAGTGTCGATGTCTCCCAGTTGTTTCATGACATCGAACTGGTCACAGATCTTGAAATCGCCAAGGAAGACCGAGGGTCCCAGAGAGAGTGCCGTGGCCAGAAGGTCCGCAGCAAAACCGGCATCAACTTTTTGCCATGATTCGGTGAACATATCCGCGAAAATCGCCGGTTTCTGTACAGCTTGTTCGAGGAATCCAAGGGTATCAGGATGTACTCTCAGCCGGGCACCCGAACCGATCAGTACAATCCCGGCCAGGTCCTCCGGATGGTCGAGGGCATATTGCAGTGCGATCCCACCACCCAGGGAGTGGCCGACCAGAACCAGATTACCCTGGCGTGGATTGATTGCCGATTTCAGCCACTGGCTCGCTGCCTGGATGCTCTGACAGAGTTCACCTGTTGGACGGCCAGGCAGATTGATGGCTGAAGATGTTCGGAAGTATTCGGTCTGGTATTTCCAGACGCTGCTGGTTCCGCCTGAACCATGAATAAAGACCTGTTGCATAAGCCTGTCCTTCGGAGTTGTGTGATAAAGCCGCGAGTAGTGTCAGTGTTGCGTGATGCGTGATTGCAGTAAACTTCGGATCTTATGTCGAAATCGCCCGCAGTTATATTGGTTAATTAGCTCCAATCCAGCACTATCGACAGGCACCGTGATACTGGCGAATTTTAACATGCTCGTGTCATCATTTCCCTGGCCTGTCCGTCAGTCTGAACGTTAGCCTGGGGCCATTCATTACACAAACAAGACAATCGATGTACGCATCAGGATACTTCTCTGAGTACCGTATCCAATAGCCTTGTTCCTGACCAACGGATATTATGATGGTTTTGTCAGGAGGGGTCATGACAGGACGGCTGAAATTCGGTTTACTGGGTTGCGGCATGATGGGCCAGGAACACATCCGCAACCTGCATCTGACCGGTGCAGAGGTGGCTGTTATCGCTGATCCTGATGAAGCGATGAAAAGCAAAGCCGGAGAGCTTGCACCAGGTGCCAGGCAGGTTGATTCGGTGCATCAATTATTGGAAGCGACCCAACTTGATGCCCTGGTAATCGCTACACCCAACTACCAGCACGCCGATCAACTACTCCAGATATTCGCTGCGAGCGAGCTTCCGATCCTGGTGGAAAAACCGCTGGTAACAAAAATCGAACAAGTCACCAAAATAAAGCAGGCAGCAGCAGAACATCCTGCGCCAGTCTGGGTTGGGATGGAATATCGGTTTATGCCGCCGATGGTTGGTTTCCGCAGGCAACTGGACCATGGAGACATCGGTGAACTGGTAATGCTAAGCATCCGCGAACACCGCTATCCATTTCTGAGAAAGGTCAATAACTGGAATCGATTTAACCGAAATACCGGTGGCACACTGGTGGAAAAATGCTGCCATTTCTTTGACCTGATGCGTCTGTTGGTGGGTGATGATCCGATTCGTGTGATGGCATCTGCCGGTCAAAACTGCAATCACAGCAAGGAAGAATACGATGGAGAGCGCCCGGACATCCTTGATAATGCTTTTGTCATTGTGGATTTCAGCTCGGGAAAGAGGGCCATGCTGGACCTGGCGATGTTCGCCCAGGGTTCTCGCTATGAGCAGGAAGTTTGTGCGATAGGTAAACGAGGTAAACTCGAATGCCTGATTCCGGGTCCAATAGAGCTTTGGAAGGACCAGCAGGCAACACCCCAGGTGGTACTCAGCCCCAGGCACCCGGTAGGACCTGTACATTCAGAAATAGAAATAGATCCGGCGATTCTGGCTGCTGGCTCACATACGGGTGCGACCTTTTACGAACACCTTGGTTTTCAACAGGCAATCCTGGGTAACGCCCCGACTGAGGTGGGTATTGAAGATGGTCTGAAGGCAGTGGTCATGGGTATGGCGGCACAGGAATCGGCGCGAACGGGTCGGGCTGTGGCAATCACGGACGCAGGTTATGACTATGATCGCTGAGCATGTTCCTGTCCGGCGAAGGTAAATTTAGCTAGTTCTTGTCCGGATGCGGCACCACCGGAAAGTACCATTCTGGCGATCAATCCAGC
>CAZNFE010000511.1:0-2319 GCA_964571945.1 uncultured Pseudomonadales bacterium | reverse complement strand
ATTCTTGAAACTCATCAGGGCTCAACGCAAGAGCGCGTTATTAAAGAAGCCGAATCACACCAGCCTGTTCAAGCGCCGCGATCTCATCGGAATCAAGCTTGAGATCTGATCGGAGTACCTCATCCGTGTGCTCCCCGAGCAAGGGTGCGCTTTTGATGGGGACTTCCGAATCAGATAAGCGAGGCGGGAAACCGAGCAGGCGAACATCGCCATGAATCGGGTGTACTACATTTTTCACGAAACCTCTGGCCAACAAGTGCGCATCGGAATGCAGTTCAATGGTGTCCAGGCAGGCGGAACAAGGTACCCCGACTGAACCTAACCGTTGCATCGCTTCCGTTTTCGTATGTTTGCCGGTCCAGTCAGCGATGATTTCATACAAAGCATCCCGGTTCTTAATCCTGGTTGGAATGGTCTCAAATCGAGGATCGACCAGCAATTCGGGCTTATCCATGACAGTACACAATTCATCCCAGTGACCTGAGGTAACCGGCATCATGAATACCCAATCGTTGCTGCCAAATGGTTTACAGGGATAGGCATTGACGGGCGGCAGTCCCTGCACATTACCGGAGCGCGTGGCGGTTTTGGTGCCCCACTCAGAACCGGCGCCTATGCGTGAACGCATGAAGTAGGTCACTGCTTCCTGCATGGAAAGTTCGATTTCCTGGCCCTTACCAGTTCGCATTCGCTGAATATATGCGGCGAGGATAGCCATCGCCATCTGCACCCCCGATCCGGAATCCCCCGTGGTGGTACCTGGAGCAGTCGGGGGACCATCGCCCGGTCCTGTCACGCTGAATGCGCCAGCCGCCGCCTGTGCCACCGAGTCAAAACTCTTGAAATTCGCGTAGGGTCCGGTATTGCCAAAGCCTTTAATACGGGCATAGATCAGCGGTGGATGAATGGCTTGTAACGTCGCATAGTCAATGCCCAGTCTCTCGACCACGCCGGGTCCGTAGTTTTCAATGAATACATCGAAACCCTTCAGCAATCTCAGGAACAGATTTTTCCCCTCGGGCTCCTTCAGGTTGATGGCAACACTGCGCTTGTTTGCATTCCAGTTGCAGAAGTAGGCTGAATACTCCGGGTGCTGGGAGAAACCAACCGCACGGCCCGGATCACCGTGGTCTGTGGACTCGATCTTTACCACATCCGCTCCCATCCAGGCCAGCGCCTGGGTACAGGAAGTGCCAGCCTCATATTGCGTCAAGTCGAGTATTCTCAAGCCATCCAGTGCGGGCATGTTGACTCCTCATAGTAGTCGATCCAGGCCTCTAGTGAACAACTTTCAACCACACCGATCAAGCCTTCGTTTTCCAGGCGGGGAGTAATCGCATAGAGATCCGCTTGGATATCCGGTTTCGAGCTGACTACCCGGTCAGACTTGCATCGAACATCTGGAACTTGGTATCGTCGTTACACAAAACCATCTCAGCAGGTGGTGCATCCATTCAAACCATCAAGTTGCGGGTGACGAGAGTATGCCGGAAGAGATTGCTGATGTGTTGATTGTCGGGGCTGGTGCATCGGGAGCCGCCATGGCCTGGAGCCTGGCTGATACACGCATGAGAATTGTCTGCCTGGAACAGGGAGATTGGGTGAAATCCACCGATTATCCAGCCAACCGGCGGAATTGGGAGACCAGCTCATTTAAAGAATTTAGCGCCAGTCCCAATACCAGGCAACGACCTGCCGACTATCCCATCAACGATACCGAATCGCCAATCTCAATCGTAAATTTCAACGGCGTTGGGGGCAGCACGATCCTGTATGCAGCACACTTTCCTCGATTGCACCCATCCGATTTCAAAGTCAAATCCCTGGACGGTGTGGCCGATGACTGGCCGATAAGCTATCAGCAACTGGAACCCTATTACGCGGAAAATGATCGCATGATGGGCGTTGCCGGTCTGGCAGGTGACCCGGCCTATCCTCCCATGCAGCCACCTCTGCCGCCGGTACCTTTAGGCAAGCTGGGTGAAACCATCGCAAGGGGATTTAACAGCCTTGGCTGGCACTGGTGGCCATCCGACAGCGCCATCATCACCGAGCCTTATCAGGGGCGAGACAAGTGCATAAATGTAGGTACCTGTGTAACCGGTTGCCCGCAGGGAGCCAAATCCACCACAGATATTACTTATTGGCCGCTTGCGCTGCGCAAGGGAGTGGAACTGCGAACTCAATGTCGTGTAAGGGAGATTACCCTGAACAATCGCGGCATGGCTGACGGGGTCATATATTACGATGCAGAAGGGAAAGAGTGCAGGCAAAGAGCTGAGGTTGTGGTGCTGGCATGCAATGGCGTGGGAACACCGA
>CAZNFE010000510.1:0-2331 GCA_964571945.1 uncultured Pseudomonadales bacterium | reverse complement strand
AAAAGAGGCATTTTTTCTCTCTGATCTGTGTTAACACCGCACATGCGTGCAGCGCAGGTGTCAGTGAAAATCAGCGTCCTATTTTCTGCCCGATTTTGTCCAACATGATGTTGACTACTACAAATTTTCACGAATTCTCTGGAATCCGGATTCTGAATTTGTGTGAATTCGTCTAACGTGTACTGAGCGAAGCCGAAGTATTCGTGGCAAAACTTCTGGCTCTCTGGGCTAAAAGTCAACTGTGAGGGTACTAATCGCGAGCCTATTCGTTGTCCGCCTCTGCATTCGTTGTCATATCCCAAACCCCACACACAACAACAAGCGCCGTCCAAACCCCGGACGGCGCTCTTTTCTGCCCACTGTTCACTGTTTACTGTCAACTGACCACTCAACCGAAACAGCCCAAATGCCAGCAACCCCAGGTCTCACGCCGGAACCAGGTCAGAGAGGGAGTTGACAGTCATATCTTCCTCATTCTGGATGATAATCCTGGGATTGGGATTGCGAGGAGGCACCGGCAGGCCCTCCTCTCGGAGCAAATCCACATGTTCAATCATCCCCCATTTCGCCTGAAAGAGGCAATCCTCAACGGAGTGCCCAATACCGGTAAATCCCTCCAGATCCAGGGAATAAAAGCCAAAGAAGTCCGGTTCCTCTGTGGCCTCGATGACCAGTGAATACATCAAATCAATCATCTGTTTCCTCGTTTCGGGCCAGTACGTTTGATACCGGCTGCCCTGAGAATGGCATGGCAAGTTCCTGTCGGCACTTCACGGGACCCGTGATAATCGACGCGGATCAATCGGTCCCATCCCGGCTTTCCGTAATACCTGATGGAGCCTTTCTCCTTCACGACGGTGAAGCCGTTCTTTTCGAGCAGTCTGGTCAGTTCACTGAATTTCATTTGCTGTGCAACTCGCTGTTTGCAAGCATCCAGGAATGGATTGCAGGTCTATCATATCATGGTGTGCGTTGCGTTGTCAACTGCCCACTGATGACTGACCGCTGATAACTGTTCACCGCCCACTTCGCCCATCAGAAAATCCAGGTAGTTCGCTGGCGTGATCACTGAAAACTCCGCTTCAGGATATGAGCCAAGCCAGCTTCTCGGGGCGGAGACCCGTTTTTTGGTTGACCACTTGCACTCGTAGCCAAATAGCTTGCCCTCTCGCTCTTCCACCAGGTCGACTTCTTGCCCGTCATAGGTGCGCCAGAAATAGACGTTGGCATAGATCGGTGTATAGCTGCGCTGCTTCATGCGCTCGGCAATCACAAAATTCTCCCAAAGCTGGCCAACATCGTTGCGCATGTCCAGCCGGTTGAATTGGGCGATCAGGGCGTTGCGGATGCCAACATCGAAGAAGTAGTATTTGGCCTTGCTGGTGACTTCATTGCGCAGATTCCGGCTGAACCCACCGTGCCGGAAGATGACGAAAGCCTTTTCCAGCAAATCGAGATAGCGCCCGACAGTCTTGACATCCACCGCCAACTGGCTGGCCAACTCATTCATCGACACCTCATTGCCCACCTGGAAGGCCAGGAGCTTGAGCAGATCAATCAATGATCTGAAATTTCGCACTCGGTCAAAGACAAGGATGTCCTTGAACAGATAGGAATGAGCGATCTCGCTGATCGTCTCGATTTTTGCCATGTGGGTTGGCGCTTCGATGACTTCTGGATAGACGCCAAAGCGCAGGAACTCCTCCAGCCGCTCGCGTAGTTCGAAGCGATTGTGCCGCGCCAGCAACTCGCTCTGGGCGAAGGGATACAGGCTGAGCGTTCGTTTGCGACCGGTGAGCGGTTCGCCCACCTGACCGGCCAGCTCGAAGGAGGAGGACCCGGTGGCAATGACACGAATCCCGGGAATTTGGTCGACAATGATCTTGAGGGCCATGCCGATGTTGGGGATGCCCTGGGCTTCGTCGATGGCCAGCAACTCGTAGCCCTCCACATAGGGCAGAATCTGGTCGAAGTCCTGGGAGCTCAATATCTGCTGAGTGCGGATATTGTCGCCCGAGTCGAGCTTGTAGCGCAGCGTTGTCTGGGCCAGATAGTGCTGTAGAAGAGTCGTCTTGCCGGCGCGGCGCGGCCCGTAGATCACCAGGACTTTGTTGGGCTGCAACCAGCGTTCGAGAGGTTCGTATGCGCGTTTGATCATAGTCTCAGTATACTAAATTCCATAAATTTATGCAAATTTATGGAGTTATAATCCGTGAATTTAGATCAATACTTGGAATGCCCTCTCTCTCGGCGGCGTCGACCACGAGGGCAGCACCCTGGTGGTGGCGAACGGTCTGCGGTTGCTGCGGGGCGGGCGGGGTTGATTGCGGC
>CAZNFE010000509.1:0-2333 GCA_964571945.1 uncultured Pseudomonadales bacterium | reverse complement strand
CTATGCAGCGGCTTTCCAGACTCAGATTCGGAGAGGGTATCTCAGCAACACGGCGTTCCAGTTTTACCTGGGTGTTTGATTTTTGCGCATAAGGGTGCGATGTTTCAAGCGCGCGCTTGAGAGGGCTGGATACTACTTCAAGCGGTGCATAGATCATCAGTTTGTCTGCTGCAGCGTCGGCCTGGGATTTCCCCAGCGCATCCAGACCTGGGTCCAGGTCATCAGACCATGCTGCTGCCGCCTGGCCGTGGCGAACCATATATATTCGAGGCATTGTACGCTACTCCGCCGTTCAGGTGATGGCATTATAACCCGATCGAAGCGCACCGTTGATGGTATGGAATTGCAGTCATCGGGAAAAAATTGGTGCAATAACGATCATCCGTCAAACCGTTTTTTTCGCTTTTAATGATAAAATAACAACAGAATTGGCAGTAAGAAGGATAAAAGGATATCCTAGAATATCATTTGCAGCCCTCCCGTCCCGGATTTTGCTGTTTTGAACGATAACCTGGCTGCAGCAAGCCAAATATACACGAAATAGTGATTGTGCTGCTTGTATGATCAGTCACAATCCGGAATTATGGCGCAGGAGAGAAGTGTACCCGTGTGGTGTTTTACCTTCGAGGCGGTTCTCAGCAGTATTACACAGCGGTTGGGTTACCTATTGCGGGTGAATGGAGCAGGCTGGCTGGTAGATTGATGGCTGGCCAGAGCAGCAGACAGAATTTTCTTAGAGCAGGTTGATGCAGTAATGACAGATAAAGCAGGAGTAACCGTAAACTCTGGAGTACCAGATACTGAAGTAGATGTCCGGGAAGTCTTTGAGATTGATGTGGACTTGAAAGTTCCAGCATTCTCACAGACATCTGAACACGTCCCGGACTATGATGATACCTATCTATTCAACCGGGAAACTACGCTGGCTATTTTAGCCGGTTTTGCCCACAACAAACGTGTCATGATTCAGGGTTATCACGGAACCGGTAAGTCGACTCATATTGAGCAGGTGGCTGCACGATTAAACTGGCCGTGTATTCGAATTAATCTGGATAGCCACATTAGTCGTATTGATCTGGTGGGTAAGGATGCGATTGTTCTGAGAGATGGTCAGCAGGTAACTGAATTCAGGGAAGGCCTGCTACCATGGGCATTACAAAGCTCCACAGCACTGGTGTTTGATGAGTATGATGCGGGGCGCCCTGATGTGATGTTCGTTATTCAGCGAGTCCTGGAAGTAGAGGGGAAGCTGACCTTGCTGGATCAGAGCAAGGTCATCAGTCCGAACAAGTACTTCCGTCTTTTTGCCACCACGAACACAATTGGCCTGGGTGATTCATCTGGCCTGTATCATGGTACTCAGCAAATCAACCAGGGGCAGATGGACAGGTGGAACATCGTTACTACCCTGAATTATTTACCGCACGAGCGAGAAGTAGACATCGTCGAAAGGAAAATGGCCGGTGTGGGTGAATCGGTGGATCAGGAAACACTTTCACACATGGTGTCAGTGGCTGAACTAACTCGTCAGGGATTTATAAATGGTGATATCTCCATTGTGATGTCACCTCGAACCGTGATTATGTGGGCTGAAAATGCGCGTATATTTAATGACCTGGGTTTCGCGTTCAGATTAACGTTCCTGAACAAGTGCGATGAGACAGAGAGATCCATAGTTGCTGAATATTACCAGCGCTGCATAGGGGAAGAACTTCCCGAATCCAGCGCTACGGTAATGTTGGGTTAAGAGAAAGACCGGTGTCCCAGAGGTCGAATTCCGAAAATAATGATGCAGTGGAACTGTTTAAACAGGCAGTGACCTCGACCATGCGTGCGATATCCGGGAATGAGCAACTGCAAGTCAGTTTTGGCAAAGGAAAGGCATATATTCAGGGAGATCAGGCAAGGGTACCGTTACCGGATCAACATTTGAGCGAAGCACAGCTTGCAGTGTTACGGGGTACCGCAGACAAGTTTGCATTGCAAACGCGATTTCATGATGCGGCTTACCACAAATCGCATCGGCCTGCAGCCGGAGTTGCCCTGGATGTCTTTGAGGCAGTGGAAGATGCGCGTATAGCTTCGATCGGTGCCAGGTTAATGCGCGGTGTGGGATTAAATCTCAATGCCGAAGTAGAACAGCATTGTGCAGATCAGCACTACGATATGCTGGAGGATCAGTCGCAGGCTCCTCTGGGGGAAGCGGTTGGGTACTACATCAGAGAGAAACTGAGTGGTATAAAGCTGCCACCTGCAGCATCCGGATTGCTTGATCACTGGCGTGGATTTATTGAGGAAAAAATTGCGCATGATATGGAAGATTTGGATGCCAA
>CAZNFE010000508.1:0-2335 GCA_964571945.1 uncultured Pseudomonadales bacterium | reverse complement strand
AAGGCAGGTTATGACGGTCGCTGAGGATATTGCTACCTATATGAACGGACCAAAGATCGTTGTCATCAAGTCAACTGTGCCGGTTGGGACCGGCGACCAGGTCAAGGCCAAAATGCTTCAGGTACTGGAAAATCGCAAGGTCGATCTCGAGCTTCATCTGGTGTCTAATCCTGAATATCTAAAAGAAGGCTCGGCGGTAGCCGATTGTGCAAAGCCGGATCGAATCATTATAGGCGCTGACGATGCAGCCACAGCAGATAAAATGCGCGAGCTCTATTTGCCGTTTAATCGAAATCACGACCGTATCATCAACATGGATATACGTAGCGCAGAGCTCACAAAGTACGCAGCAAATTGCATGTTGGCTACCCGAATCAGCTTGATGAATGAGCTATCGAATATCGCTGAGAAAATGTCTGCAGATATTGAAATGGTGCGACATGGGATCGGTGCGGACAGTAGAATTGGTTACCAATTTATCTATCCCGGATGTGGCTACGGAGGCTCCTGTTTTCCGAAAGATGTGAAGGCGTTGATAAGCACCGCCGAGAGTATTGGCATGGATGCCCGGATCCTTAAATCCGTTGATGCCGTTAACAGTCAGCAGAAAGAGTTACTGTTTGAAAAAATTACCCAACACTACGATGGCAAGCTCAACAACAGAACCTTTGCGCTCTGGGGACTCAGCTTTAAACCGAACACCGATGATATGCGTGATGCACCTAGCCGTGTATTGATGGAGGCACTTTGGAATGCGGGTGCCAGAGTGCAGGCATTTGATCCTGTTGCGATGAATGAATGCCAGCACATATATGGACATCGAGATGATCTGATTCTCTGTGATACCCAGGAGGAATCCCTTCAGGATGCAGACGCACTGCTTGTGGTAACCGAATGGCAACAGTTTAAAGCTCCGAATTTTGAGATCATCAAATCAGCACTCAGCGAACCAGTTATATTTGACGGCCGAAATCAATATGACACCTCGGTATTGCAACAGCACGGATTTACCTACTATTCGATTGGGCGAAAAGTTGTCAGACCAGTCGTAGAAACCACCGAATTGAAACGCTAACGATACAGATGGGCAGGCATCTCATTGCAAACAGGACCAAAATTGTGGTGGCAATTATCGCCGCAATTGTATGGTTCTCAATGTTGGGTTATCGAGACCTGGTAGATCCGGATGAAGGCAGGTATGCAGAAATTCCCCGCGAAATGGTCGCTACAGGTGACTGGATCACTCCACGCCTGAATGGTTTCAAATATTTCGAGAAACCGGCTTTTCAATACTGGATGACTGCGATCAGTTACGAACTGTTCGGTGAAAGTAATACGACGGCAAGATTATGGACCGCCCTAATTGGCTTCCTCGGCGGACTATTTATGTGGTATCTCGGTGGTCGGATTTTTGATCCGGAAGCCGGGTTCTATGGTTTTGTAATCACAACCAGTAGCTTGTTGTTCTTTGTTATGGGACATTACCTAACCCTGGATATGACCGTTTCGGTTTTTATGGTGTTCGGTATTGGCGCGCTGTCGATCGCCCAGGGCAGAAGAGACAATCCCGGAACGGTTCGCAACTGGATGCTGGTCGGTTGGGCCTCGCTGGCAGGTGCAGTGCTCACCAAGGGGCTGATCGGCATTGTACTGCCGGCCGGTGCCGTGGTCATATACAGTCTCTGGCAAAGGGATTGGACGCTCTGGGTAAATTTGCACATTGGCAAGGGATTGCTGTTATTTTTGTTGCTCACCTTGCCCTGGTTCGTAATGGTGAGCCTTACGAATGATGAATTTGCACGATTCTTTTTTATTCACGAACATCTGGAACGGTTTACAAGTGATGTAAGCAAACGCCCTGGACCCATCTATTATTTCATTCCCATTTTCATACTCGGAATCTCGCCATGGCTTGGTTCCAGCCTGAAAGCTCTGTTTAAACCTGATTTTAACTGGAAAGTCGGTACAGAAGAGGGTTTTGATCCGGTGCGATTTCTATGGGTGTTCTGTATTCTGACTTTTGTTTTTTACTCAGTCAGCCAGTCCAAACTACAAGCCTACATTTTACCCATCATGCCAATCGTGGCACTGCTGGCCGGTAAAAAACTGAGCGAAAACCCCAACGTCAAAGCAGATGCCTGGACATCGCTGATTGTTGGCTGCTTGTTTATGGGTGTGGGAATTGTGATCACGCGATTTGCCACTGACGCAATACCGGTTGAAATTTATCAGCATTATCGTTACTGGATTATTCCCGGAGCCATGCTGCTCATTGTCGGAGCATTCATTTTGTTCAGTGCCTCCCGGCAGATGCAAAAAAGTATCACCTGTGCCG
>CAZNFE010000507.1:0-2335 GCA_964571945.1 uncultured Pseudomonadales bacterium | reverse complement strand
GCGCAAATCGCTGTTGTCTGCATAAGCGCCTTGTTGTGACCTGGAGTCCACCCAATCGCGCATAGGGTCAGGAAGGGATATGTTCATTGTTGCCATGTTAACGACTCCAAAAATTGCTTCTGACGAATGCAGTTATAGTGATTTTTGGCAATCTTTGCCATTCAAGTTGGTAAAGATTGCTACGCTGTGACGGTTTTGTCAGGCTAACAAAGGCTAGCCTGCATTAAGCTATTTCTGCTTGCCAACCGGCGAACTCATTCTGATGAATAGTTAATTCACAACATCCACCAGGACGTGCTTGTAGGCGACACGTGTTATATTCCGCCGACAGATTCCCAGTCGGCTGCACGGCGTCGTCCGCCAGTTCCTCCCTAAGGCGATCGGCTAATTCGTCCACCTTCTCCTGAGCCAGCTGCCGCTGCTCGGAGGTATCCGCGCCAAATGCGGCATCGACTTCGGCAGGCAACGCCTCCTCGATGAAGCGGCATAATTCCTTCTCACGCAGCCGGAAAAGACGATAGATGCCGGTATCCAGGTCCGCGAAATCGAACTGAAAGATTTCCCGGAGTAATTCCTGAAAACGGCTTAAATGATCATGCTTGTTTTTCCGGCTCATAATGGCTCGGTGCCCTCACTTAGAATCTGTACATAGCGATCATAAACAAACAGCCGATTGCGCCGCTGACCGGTGATTTCTCTCACAATACCTAACGCCTGCAAGCGTCGAATGCAGTTACTGATCGTTGTGCGGTTGATTTCCAGCTCCCGTGCCGAGTCTGGAATATTCACAATCGCTTTCTGTTGCAGACGCTGATGTAGTTGCAGACATGAACCGGCAATACGGCCCAGCCCTCGAATACGTTCGCGATCCTGCTCGAATATATCCAGCACAGTGCGGGCAGTCTTAACGGCCTGCTGGGCGGTTTCAAACACACCTTGCAGGAAAAATCGTAGCCAACCTTCCCAGTCCCCTTCCAGTCGGACCCGCTGCAGGTGATCGTAATAGTCTGAGCGGTGAGTCTTAAAGTAGAGACTGAGGTAAAGCAATGGTTCACGCAGTACGCCTTCGTTGATAAGGATCAGCATCATCAGTAAACGACCCAGCCGGCCATTGCCATCCAGAAAGGGATGAATGGTCTCAAACTGGACATGCGCCAAACTCGCCTTGAGCAATACCGGTGTGGGTTGGGCATCATCATGCAAAAATCGTTCGAAGGGATCCAGGCATTCCATGAGATGTTCAGGCGGTGGAGGCACGAAGACGGCATTGCCAGGGCGCGATCCGCCTAGCCAGTTCTGGCTACGACGAAATTCGCCAGGTTGCTTTTGGGCGCCGCGCCCATCCTGCAACAGAATGCCATGAATCTCTCGCAGCAGTCGTAATGAGAGTGGGAAACCCTCGCTCATTCGTCTCAGACCATGATTCATGGCGGCGATGTAATTGGAAACCTCCCGCGCGTCGTCCAGTGGCACGCCGGGTGCCTCATCCATTTCGAACAGCAGAAGATCGGAAAATGAAGACTGGGTACCCTCGATCTGGGAGGAGAGCAGGGCCTCCTTACGGACATATTGATAAAGGAACAGGTGGCTGTCGGGTAGTACGTCACTGATGCCATCAAGTCGCCCGATGGCACGGTTGGCTTTTTCCAGCCATTGCAGCAATTCACCGTCCAGCGCCAGCGGAGGATCAGGTGGTAGCGGTGCCGGCAGGAAGGCTTGGTAGCTTTCCCCACCTACGGTACTGGCGATGTATTGCCCTGCCGTCCGATTCACAATAAGAATCTTTTCATCCATAAGGTTGCGTATAAATGGGGTGAGCTTAAAGAAAACCCTGATCGTTGCATATAGCCAATTACCTTGCCTGTTACGCAACTATATAATGATAACGTTACGTAAAATTAGAAACCAGCCTGCGTGCCGAGTGCGATGGTAAAATTACCCGGGCACATGTCAACAATGGTGATCAGGTGGATACAAAAGATCTGCTGATTGAGTTTGCCGGAGTGACTGCAGCGAACTGCGCCAGAATGCCCGTGGGCTTTTCCCATAGTGTAGGCACAAGACCAGGGGCAGGGGGCGAGAAAACTGAAGACTGTGCGTAACGATGAATGCGGTAACCAGGCCTTGCAGCGTCTCCCCGGCCGACACCGTCAAGGCAAAAATGCAGGCTGAATCCAAATATCAATGCGCGGCAAACCCTGGAAATCCAACGGTAATTAATTAGTGCAAGGGAAATCCAAGACCGTTACCAGAACGGGTAAAACACTTTGTCTCGGCATCCTGGGTGGTGGTGTTTTCTATTATCTGAACCTGCCTCTGGCGTGGATGCTCGGGG
>CAZNFE010000506.1:0-2337 GCA_964571945.1 uncultured Pseudomonadales bacterium | reverse complement strand
TAGCTGAATAGGTATAATTAGTTAAATCAATTATATTTATTTTATTAATAGTTATATTTAATGATTCTGCCCTCACTTCGCCAAATGCAATACCTGCTCTCTCTGCATGAGCATTTACATTTCGGACGAGCCGCCAGCGCTTGTTTTGTTAGCCAGCCCACCCTCAGCTCGGCGCTCAAAGAACTGGAGGGAACTCTTGGTGCAAGCCTGGTTGAGAGAACCAACAGGACGGTCACATTTACTGCAGCGGGCGAGGCAATTGTCGAACAATGTGAACAAATCCTGCTCCAGACAAGAGAAATGGTTGATTCAGCCCATGCGTACAAAACACCCATGACGGGGCCTCTTCGACTGGGTGTGATCCCGACGATCGCACCATTTCTGATGCCTGATTTGGTCGCGAAAATCCAACGGGACTATCCTGACCTGAAGTTGTATATTCGAGAAAACACAACTCAGATTTTGATCCAGGAGTTGATCTCCGGTAAGTTGGATCTGCTCGTGCTTGCGTTGCCCTATCCAGCCACCCAGGTAGTTTCAAAGGTGATTTTTAGAGAAAAGTTACACCTGGCCTTCCACTGCGAGAGTAAACTCAAAGAAAAATACCAGACAAACTTCAATCAACTACCCGATGGTGCTCTGCTGTTATTAGAAGATGGTCATTGCCTGAGAGACCATGCCCTCTCTGGATGCCGGTTATCAAGCAGTCGCCCAATCAATACGTTCGGAGTTACCAGCCTGCAAATGCTTGTGCAAATGGTAAACAGAAACATTGGTGTAACCCTGATTCCACAGATGTCAATCGATGCAGGAATTCTTGATGGCACTAGCGTCTTGACTCAAGCGCTGCCGGAATCGAGGTATTTCAGAGATATCGGCATGGCCTGGCGGAAAGCGTCTGCTAAAGCTGATGAGTATGAGTTACTCGCTGCCGAATTAAAGAACCAGTAATCAGGGAACCTCTGGCTTGTGTCTGGATCATCGCTTTATAGCATCCAGCTCCCAGGGTTTTATGCTGTCAGCCATGCCGCTGCGATAGTGATGAATTTTCTCCCTGGATGAATCTGAGCCAATTCCTTGCAGGCACCTGGCAACGGTAACTCGCAGATGGGCATCCTGCTGGAACAGATACTCGCCGATAACAGACTCCAGCTCGATCGGTCTAACGGCGGTAAATGCCTGGCACAGTGTATCTACAATTCTTCGCCGCGCAATTGGAGCTGCACCTGCCAGTTCTGATTGAAGAAATTCCCAAACCCCTTTCGTGGGGAAATATGCAAGGGCACCCAGAGCGCGAGATCTAATGTATTGCGGATACTTTTCCGCGCCAAAGATAGTCATCAGGATTTTTTCACTGCCAGGAGGGAGCCCCTTCAGTTTTTCGATATCAAGTTGCCATTCATATCCCCGCAGAAGATTCAGTACCTGGTGCTCTGCTGTGACCTCGCTTTCTGATGCAGGCAGGTTCACAGCGATACCGGCTGTCAGCGAAATCAGGAAAATCTTAGCCATGATAAATTTCATTCCAATTACCACCCCACGCTTCAGGAACCAGAAAACTCCGACTGCTACAGGCCACGCATCGAACCCCATCAGGGGCCATTATAAAGGACGTCTTTAATCGGTAAAACAAGCGACTCGTGAAGCGTCATTCCTGCAGGGCTCGATGATACACTCACAATATCGGGTGGCAAAAACTCTTTTCCCAACCGTTGTATTGCATCAAAGGCAGAGAGTTTACAAAATCTTTACATTTTATTCCTTGCGAGAGCCGTGAACAGAGCTTATAAATCCTGCAGGAGTATTTGTATGTGCCCACAGCTACCAACAGAACGAAATCAACATGAGTGAACTGCTTGATAAAATAGAGGAAGAGCTTAACGAACTTGAGAGCGGCATTTCGCTCGCATTCAGAAACCTGCTGGCAGACTCTGGTGATTCGGAATATGCCCAACTCACCCCTGAATTTCGGCAACAGTCGCACTCTGAGATGCTGGAATTGAAGAAATTAATGGATCAAACCGGCTCGAGGGAAGAACTCTCCCTGACCACCGAGAAACATGAAAGTCTTCGTACCAGGTTCTATGTTATCAGCCGGCTGATCGATCGCAAGGTGCCAGTGGCTGCTTTTCGCCAGGCCGACGCCCAGCTAAAAGAGCTAGCCCGGCAATCCAGAACAAATTCTCAGGTTTCCAAAGTAACACCGTCTGATGAGACACAAAATGGCAGCACCGGTTCAGCCGAATCCAGGGGAATTGTTGATTCCATCAGAAATTTTTTTCGAAGGAGTAATACAGCGTCATCCCAACCGGCGAACCGAATAATTCACACCGAAAG
>CAZNFE010000505.1:0-2339 GCA_964571945.1 uncultured Pseudomonadales bacterium | reverse complement strand
GCTCTCTGCGGTATCTCTCGAAATTCCGCGGCGATAGATTAGAAGCCCGTCACCTGGCTCAACGACACATATGTGAGTTCGCATCAAGGCGGCTTCGATCCATTTCGAATCGATATCACTGAGTATCTCAACGATACAGAGAATATCCTTACAGTTGCATGTTGGGATCCGTCCAGTCGGGGTGAGCAACCGAGAGGCAAGCAACACGTAAAACCACAGGGGATCTGGTATACATCCGTAACAGGGATCTGGCAGACTGTCTGGCTGGAGCCGGTAGCACTTGAAGCGCATATCGAAGAAGTTCGAATCATACCGGATCTAAAAAATGCATCAATTGCCGTGGATCTGTTGTTAGGCAGACCCACAACCCGGCGCAATCTGGGAATTGACCTCACAGTGCTGGATCATGATGTGGTGGTCACAAAAACCATGATGCGACCAGATCGCCATATCGTTCTGGAGATTCCGAATGCCCGCTCCTGGTCTCCGGATGATCCTCATCTGTATATCTTGCGTGCAGAGCTGGTACCGATTACTGACCCTCTTCATGCGGAAACATCCGTTGAAAGATTCCCTCGCCATGCTCAGGAAGAGGCGAACAAGTATCTACATGCTGACCGAAACGGCAAACCACTGGATACCGTTTTGAGCTACTTTGGTTTGCGTGATATTCAGCTGGGTCAAGGCCCCATGGATAACCAGCCCAGTTTGTTGCTCAACGGAGACTCTGAATTCCAACTGGGTACACTGGATCAAGGCTGGTGGCCGGATGGTCTGCACACACCGCCTTCTGATGACGCCATGATTTTTGAATTGACCTATCTGAAGCAGGCAGGTTTCAATACTTTGCGTAAGCACATCAAGGTTGAACCTGCTCGCTATTATTACCACTGTGATTGTCTGGGTATTCTGGTTTGGCAAGATATGCCATCCGGATTTGCACCGGCGCAGTACGTTGCACCTACCGATGAATGCGACCAGGTGAAAAAATCGTCTACCAGTGAACAGTTCGAACTTGAATTTCGAAGAATGATGAGTGGACTCGGTAATCACCCCAGCATCGTCATGTGGGTCATCTATAATGAAGGCTGGGGTCAGGCTGAGACCAAGCGTTTGACCCGCTGGGTGAAGGACCTCGATCCTTGTCGCATTGTAAACAGTGCCAGTGGCTGGCTGAACATGGGCGCGGGTGACGTCAATGACCGGCACGACTATGCCTCCGCGCCAGTGGCCCCTGCGCCCGACCCGCTCCGGGCGCTGGTAATTGGAGAATTTGGCGGCATCGGCTGGCCGATCCAGGCCCACCTTTGGGATCCGGAGATCAGAAACTGGGGGTACCAGACTTATCATGATCTGGAATCAGTCCAGCAAGCCTACCTGGCTGGAATCAAGGCAATACGGCGAATGCAAAGCGAGCAGGGAGTGATTGGAGCAATCTATACTCAAACCAGTGATGTAGAAGGAGAGGTGAATGGACTGCTTACCTATGATCGGCGAATTGAAAAATTGCCAAGAGAGTGGCTAAAACAAACACATCAGCACTTGAAATCGCAGTGGTAAAGTTCACGAATGTGGCGTGCCCGGTGGCGATAACTCATTGCCGATATTCAGTTGAAACGGGCCATCAGCTCCATCAGTTCCGGCAAGCTTCGGTGCATCGTTTGTGCCCGGTTTTAGCGTTTCGATTGACTTAAGTCATTCATGAGCATGGGAATTGGCAGTCAAATATCTGTAAATGGTGTATGTACATGCAGACGTGGAGGACTTCATGAGATTCCTGGCGTTGTTTGTGATTGCAATGATTGCCCAAGTTGGGCAATGCTCCGCTGCGGATTCGAAAAGTATCGATGAGTCCCAACTGGAAGAGCGAGATGGCTTGTATTATGAATATGCTGCTAAAACTCCCTATACAGGCGCCGTTACTGTCAAATTCTACGATGGCAAACCCAGGCAGGAATACCATTTAAAAAATGGCAAGAAGGACGGATCCGCCATATCCTGGTACGCAAACGGTAGATTGCGGATGCAATCCAGTTACAAGGATGGTAAACGTGATGGTAGATGGGTGAAATGGGACAAGAATGGCCAGATCCAATTTCAGAAGGTTTATAAAGATGGTATGAGGATGAATTAGACATCCTGTATACTCCGGTAGCTGTCACTTTTGTCTTGCATGATTTGTTCGCGATCAACCCGCATACCAACTTTTATCGAGGTGCTGATTTGCGTTGCACACATTTGATGGCAACGTATGATCGCAGTGAACAGAGATATTATTGAAAGCGAAAACCCCCGGCTTTGCCGGGGAGATTATCAGTGTCCATTCAAGGGTATCGTCA
>CAZNFE010000504.1:0-2339 GCA_964571945.1 uncultured Pseudomonadales bacterium | reverse complement strand
CCCGCCCGGTAACGATCACGTTGGATCTGGTGTCGCAGGACATCGGCTTTGTGACGCCAGAGAGCCTGACCTTCATGCGCTTGAAGGGAGGCAAGGGACCGAAGGATGCTGAGGCGGAGACGGCTGAGAAGGGCGGGGCCGAGGAGTGGGAGTTGATTGAAACCAAAGTAAATGAAACCGAGGGTTCTCTCAGCGCAGAAATTGTTGCAGATGGTTTATTCAAAGTCGCCGAACCTGGGGTCGATAACTATCTAGTGGGAACACATATCCCTTCGATTCTCGGTTTTCAATCCAATTTGTGGACTGGTGATAGCACTTATAGTTATCCTTTAGACATACCACAGGCAGTAGGCGGCTCCTCTCCATCAATGAGCCTACACTACAGTAGTGCAGCGGCAAACAGCCTTTACGAGAAAAGCTACCATAAGCGCATAACGCAAGCCAGCGATTTTGGTTTAGGATGGAGTTTTTCTGGTGAAGGACACATCAGCTATGTTCTTCAGGGCGCAACGCCTCGTTACTTCCTTAACTTTGCCGAGGGAAGCTATGAACTCAAAAGTCAAGGCGATGGAACCTGGAAAACCGTGCCAGAAAGTTTTCTCCAGATTCATCACGATGGCGCATATGAAGGGGATATTGGTGATGGGCATCCATATGGGCATTGCTCCACTCAGCAAGGTTATGTGAATATTAAAACAAGAAATACGCTGCCCTGGACGGTTCGAACACCATCTGGCACTACATACATATTTGGTAGCGATGTGGAGTCAAATGGCGTGCCAGTGGATTTTGGCGCCACTGCATATACTTGGCAGTACGAAGGTGAAAGAAAAGAAGTTCCTGGGGATTGTTCGGGGAAGCCAGGCGACCTTCTGGGCTATGTAGTAATGCGGCCATATCGCTGGAATCTGGTACAAGTCAAACCCACAGCGGGGCCTGTGCAAAACTATTACTATGATTCTGCGCGTCTCAATTTAAAACTAGGTAAGGATAAAGTCTTGTGCGAAACGATTCACGAGGGCAGGTCCGAATCGATGCGGAAAGGACATATCCGAGATACCTGGCTGGATCGAATCGAGTATGGAGATGGTCATTACCAGATAAAAATTGCTTATAACACGCCCAGTGGTCATCGATCCGATGTTCCCGAAGGGTTTGAATGGTCAGAGGTTGGTCAATATAACTGCTCTAAGCAGAGGGTTGTGTCCGATAAAATTGCAGACTATATCGACATATCTGCTCGATCAAGCACGGTCGCTCCCTTCAGTCTAATACGCCGCTATGAACTTGACATGTACACCAACCTTCATCACCTGGAGTTGAAGGACATATTCCAACAGGACAGCCTGGGATTTACTCTTCCGGCGATGGTTTTCAATTATTCCACAGACGTGGGAGGTGGTTCAAACGGTCTTGTCCTGGACACCATCAACAACGGCTATGGCGGCCAGATATCGCTTTCGTATGACCATATCCTGTGTGGCAGCAACATGACATGCGGCGAGCCGGACAATGGTCGCCTTGTGGTCGGTGAGCAGCAGGTGTCCCACTGGCCGGGCGAAGAGCAAGCGAAGAGAACTTATGAATATCAGAATGGCCAATACGTGAATGAAAATCCCGATGATCCCAACAATCCATTCTGGCAATTCTATGGCTTCGACTGGGTGACAGAGTTTCTGTATGATGACGATTCTCAATTGTTACGCAAACAGGTTTCTCACTTCTTCCAAGACGACGCCTCCGACCTGGAGGTGAACAAGCAGCGCAAAGGGAAGAAGATCGAGGAGAAGACCCTGGCGCCGGATGGGACACTGCTGCATCGCACCCAATATTGGTGGAGCAATAATGCGAACTGGCCTCTCCTTTGGATGGTGGCTGAGTATGATGGCATTGATCCTGAAGTCGGTGGGCCTCGAGTGCGAAACAAGCAGAGATATCTGTATCAAACACAAACCGGCTCGCAGGATTGGCAATGCAAAGATTCGGGGCCGGAAAATGAGAGGTGTGATCAGTACGGCAACATCACCCAGATCAGAGAGTTTGACGCCAGCGATGGCACACCCACCGTTCCCGATAACGCTGACGCTTATCGCAATACACTGCGCTGGTTCACTGTGCGAGACGATGACGCTGGTTATATCGTCAACAAGCCGCAGTTGGTGATAGATTATGAAAAGAACTCGACTGGCTTCAGCGCCATTCGTCGCCAGCATAACTTCCAGTACGACAATCAGGCGTACGGTGCTGAACCGCAACAGGGCCTGCTGACCTACGAGAAGATTGGGCGCTCCTATGATGTGTGGGAACAAACCTATTACACCTGGGATACGGACACGGGC
>CAZNFE010000503.1:0-2341 GCA_964571945.1 uncultured Pseudomonadales bacterium | reverse complement strand
GCCAGCCCAGATGCAGCGTAAACGGTCAATATCTGGGTTGCAGACTTGCCTCGTAAATAGCTGGCAATTTCCGGCTCACGCATCTGGTTCTGGTACGCCTTGGCTGCAGCCCGGTCGGCAGCAATACCATCTTTGACCAGTAATTTGTTCAGCACTTCCCGGGAACTGAATTCATGCCCAGGTGGTATGTCGTCCATGTAATTCTCAGCCACTGCCAGGTCACTGACCGAGTAGCCACCACTCTCAACAATCGCGCGGTGATAAAGACCGGCTGCAAGCGGTGAAGCCATCAACGTCAGTACGTCACGAGCACCGGCTGATTCACCAAAAATGGTGATGTTGCCCGGGTTTCCCCCGAAGTTACTGATATTATCCTGCACCCATTCGAGGGCCAGAATATTATCCAGGGTCCCGTAGTTTCCGGAATTATCGGCAGCAGATGCACCATCTTCACGAAGTGCAGGATGCGCAAACCATCCAAATGGACCCAGACGGTAATTTACTGAAACCAATATCACGTGATGTTTTGTTGCCAGATTGGCTCCGTTGTAGCTTTCGGAGCCTGCGTGTCCAATGCTGTTGCCACCACCATGAATCCAGAACATCACCGGCAATCGCTCTTCCCCGGTGGGAATCCCTGCCGCAAAAGCAGGCGACCAGATATTCAGATACAGACAGTCTTCCGAGCCATCGGGCAGACCATAATCTTTCGGTGCTGCACCGCTCAGCACATTGCCAATTTGCGTACAGGGACTGCCAATCGCCAATGCGTCTCTCGTGCCCTGCCACGATTTCGCCGGAATGGGTGCTTTCCACCGCAAGTCACCGACTGGCGGTTCCGCAAATGGAATCCCCAGCCAGGCCTGGCTGCCGTACTTGTCAATGAATCCAACGACATCACCCGTGGTAGTACTTCGCAATGTAGCCTGATCCGCCGCCACTATCCTGGGTTCCGGGGGTGCTCCCCTGTTTAGCATCAGCACAATCACTCCACCAATTATCAGAACCACAACAACCAGCAAAATTTTTTTCATTAGTCATCCCCTGATCTTTATCATGCAGCCTTGGAATTTAAAGATACCTATTCTGTTAAAACCTGTTCCGCTAATTCACACACAATTTCGATAATCACTTCTGCCATCTCTTGCACCTCCTCCATCTCACTTCGCGTATGAGCCCATCCCAGGTAAGTCATACCCCTCGCCAGAAAGAAAATCGGTAACATCTCAAGATGTTCATCCGGTAATGCACGGTGTATTCGATAGCCTTCAATCGTCGCATTGGTAATCTCATCAAAGTGGTCATTGCCCATGTGGAAAAACAGGGACGTTGCCAACTCGAACAGGTGCCAGCCAAAACCTGAATCATCGAAATCTATTACGGTGATGTTATCATCGGAGAGCATCAGATTCTCGGGAATCAGATCAGCATGAATCAGACTGTAACGATCCGGGCCGGTTCCGAAGTCAGCCAGGCGCGAACGTACGAATTCCCGTGCCTGCTGCATAAGCCCCTGTTGTGCTTTGGACAAGGCTGGAAGTTCCCAGAATCGACCCCAGACCGGATTTTCACCCACCAGACCTTCCAGATTCCACGCATGCCGCGTAAAACCGTCCGGTAACGGCCAGGCAGTCGCCTGATTGTGTATTCGGGCAGCTAACTGGCCTACCTGGTGATAACTCTGCACTAATGATGCATCCTGCCCGGCAACACTCTCTTCAATCGAACCCAATTGTTTGCCGTCAACCCAACTAAGCAGGTCACACTGTCTGGGTTCGGGCACTCTTTCACTCGCAATGGTCTTAAACAGGCTGCTGTCCAGGGCAGGAACTGCATTTGGCGTAAATATCCCGTCTTCATTCAAAGCTCCCATCCAGATCAATTCGGACACCAATGCTGAATCTGTATGATAATTATGCCGGTGCACTCGCAACGCAAACTGCTCGTTGCCCTGTGTGGTAACCGCATAAACCGCATTTTCCCGGTATTTCAACAAACTCAGTGTTGCATCGCCGATACCCCATTCGTGCAGTGCTTCCGAAGCCAGGAATTCAATCCTTGCGACCTGCTCTGCAGGTGAAGATCGATAGAAATCACTCATTCGACTACCCCAATGCTGATGCCTGAGAGCCAGTCATACCGAAAACCGGCTCGCCTATCAGTTTTTACTGTATTTACCCAGGCATTTCCCCGAAGATCAATCTAAGGGAAATCTTGCCTGATCTGATCATTTTGTTTGGCTGACTCTACCCTACACAGCGGCTCGACACCAACAGAGATTTCCCTCCTTTCCTGCCGAGGAGCTTGTCACCGAATTCCGGTACACCCCCTACTGGAATTC
>CAZNFE010000502.1:0-2352 GCA_964571945.1 uncultured Pseudomonadales bacterium | reverse complement strand
GGCCAATGTGCAGCCGCCACAGTAGGCCAATCTGTTCTCGGTCAGGCTCCTAGTATCCCATGTCGTGCGTATCTGCAGCACTGATCATGTTTCAAAATCAGGAAGAACAACACTCGGGCATCGCCGAAGACTTTTGTTTTCTCTAAATCACACACAGTCGTAGACAGCTTCTATGAGTGCCTTGTTTCTGGAATTTTGCCACTTGGGTTTGATGTAATTCATGACGTATCCAAATCCAATTCCAGCTACAGGATCGGCAAAACCAAGCGAGCCCCCTGTACCAAAGTGCCCGAAAGAACCAGGATTCCTCCCCAGTGGACGATCCGGTCTGGTCAGCTGGAATCCGAGTCCAAAATCTACTTCTCTCTCCAGCGCTGGACAATAACCGCTGGACTGAACTCTGGTTGCTTCAGTTAGAAGATCAGGAGAAATCAAGGTATACCCCTCATTGCTGCCCCCCGCAGCAAGAATGCTGTATAAATGAGCAATCCCCCTCGCGGTACCATGTCCGTTCGTCGAAGGTACCTCTGCCTGACGCCACGCGCGGCTATTCAGCACACCCAGACTGGAGAATCCAGATGGATTGAAAATGCCATGTTTCAGCATCCGTTCCTCTTCCGACATGGGTTTATCAAGAAACGAAATATCAGGTACAGCATCCCCAGTCTCCATGTACAGCGTCGCTACTCTGGACAATACGGTGTCCGGAACACCGATGTATAGTTCTTCATGCAGGGACCGGGATATCAATCTCTGAAGAAACTCACCCGGATCAAGCCCGGTCATCAACCTGACAGGTTCACCAACGAGATAGCCATAGGTGTTGGTATGATACACATGACGTGAACCCGGCTCCCACCAGGGGCTTTGAGACGCCAGCTCTCTTACCATTAATTCCCAGTTGAGCATTGCCCCCTCAGGCAATCGTTTTCTTACAGCACTTAATCCTGCCTGATGGCACAATAACTGACGATAGGTAATTTTATCCTTCCCGGCCACACCAAATTCTGGCCATACATCGGCGATACAGTCATCCAGACCAATTTTTCCATCGTCTACCAGGCTGAGCAGTTCGAGAGCGATGAACGGTTTACCGGTGGAGTAATAACCACAGATCGTGTCCTGCTGCCACTCAACATGGTTATCCTTATCGGTATACCCGCCCCACAGATCAATCACTTTTTCTCCCTGCAGGTAAACTGTACAGGCTGCACCTATCTCCCCTTCTTCAGAAAAGTTTCTTTGAAACACCTTGCGAACTGAATTGAATCGGGATGCGGTAAATCCGCCGATATGTATGTTCATTCGCTTGCACCTGTAAAATCACTCATGCCTGTACGAGACCTTGCAGATTTTCGTCATTCACACTACCTTGGTGCAATCTTATCTGGTTATTCATGCAGGTTGTATTCGATGGACGACTTTAGTAAAGCACGACCCACTTCACATTCATATTTCTCCCAGCGACTAAAGCTGCATTACCTCGATTGGGGAAATGAATACGCGCCTCACGTGCTGTTGATTCATGGTATTCGTGATCACTGCCACAACTGGGACTGGGTCGCCCAGAACCTCTGCCCCGACTATCATGTCATTGCGCCAGATCAGAGGGGACACGGAGATTCACAGTGGGCGAACGGTAGCAATTATAACCATCTCGACCATGTCTATGATATTGCCCAGTTAATTGACCAGGAGAACCTTGAGCCGGTTCATATTATTGCACACTCACTGGGTGGTACACTTGCCAGCCTCTACGCCGGCATTTATCCGGAAAAGATTGCCTCACTGACAATCATAGAGGGGGTCGGTGGTCTCCACCACTGGTTCGATGACGACAGCAATACCAGGCTGAGAATCAGGAACTGGATAGGTAGCACCAAAGATCTTGCAGCGAGATCTGCAAAGAAATACCCGACTATGGAAAGTGCGCTGCAACGCATGCAAAAATCGAACCCCCATCTGGATGAGCAGAAAGCACGTCACCTGACCATTCACGGTAGCAATCGAAATGAAGATGGCAGCTACTCCTGGAAATTCGATAACTACACTCATGCCAGAGCACTATATGATATAACCTGGGACCATATGACGGAGCTTTGGCGCGAAATCACTTGCCCGGTGCTATTGGTCAACGCAAGGGATGGATATCCTTTCAGAATCGGTCAAAATGGCACCGACAAGTATTTCCAGAATGTCGAGCTGGTCGTTATCGACGATGCCGGACATTGGCTTCATCACGATCAGCTGGACAGATTTTTGGCTACCACGCGTCGATTTCTGGATGATATGACCTATACTCGACGGCAGCACTGTGGTCGGCATGATTGAGTAGCAGAGATCATAATCTGA
>CAZNFE010000501.1:0-2357 GCA_964571945.1 uncultured Pseudomonadales bacterium | reverse complement strand
GCTGCGCCAGATCGGCGATTTCCTGAACCGGGTCGTATCTACCCGTGAAGGATCTCCCATCTCTGTTTACCCAGATGGTATTCAGCCCGATCTGCCTTGCTGGATCCATGTCAAGTAGAGGGTGATCGCCTACGTAAATCATCTCTCCAGGCTTGGCACCGGTAAATGCGATGGCTGCCTGGAACAGGTCCGGTGCAGGTTTGGGTGAACCCACATCTGCCGCAGAGAATGAAAAACTGAAATAGTCGGCAAGACCGAGTCTTTGAATGTCGGCATTGCCATTTGTCAATGAACCAAGCATATAGGTTCCTGTGAGTTGTGCTAAAGACTCTATGACACCCGCAAAAAAAGTGACACTGTTTCGAGCTTCAAAAAAAACTTCAAAAGCACTATTTGCATAGTTGCGGGCATCGGTTGAAGAATAACCGCTGATCTCAAGGGCATGATGAATAACACGTTTACGGAGCAGGCTCAGATCGGACACCAAAGCAGGTTCTATGCGTAAAATTTCATCCCTGAACTGTCGCATGCTGACTACATCATATTGCAGCTGAGGACAGTTTTCGAGTAACCAGTTGCCCAGCACTTTCTCGGCATTGATCAGGGTCGGTCTCATATCCCATAAGGTATCATCCAGATCGAAAGCAAGTACTTTTATGCCCATGCGGTGTTTACCGGTTTAATATTGAATCATTCAGTCAGAATGATCATTCTTATGCGCTTCAGTGGAAACCTGTGAATCAGCGGTTTTTTTGCTGTGCGCTCTCGGATGTGCTTTGTCGTAGACTTCAGCCAGATGCTGAAAATCAAGATGAGTATATATCTGGGTGGTGGAAATATCAGCATGACCGAGCAATTCCTGAACGGCTCGAAGATCGCCGCTTGATTCCAGCAAATGGCTCGCGAATGAATGTCGAAGCATGTGGGGATGTAGCTTCCCGTGCAAGTGCTGCACTAACTGCCACTTGCGCATGCGAGCCTGCACAGTTCTGGGCGCAATTCTGGATCCTCTCTTACTGATAAATAGTGCCTGTTGCGATTTTGTTACCTGGTGTACTGCAGAAGAACGTTTGCCCGGCAACGAAGCGCGGTGCTTCAGCCATAAGCTGACTGCAGCAGTAGCCTTACTGCCAATGGGTAGTGTTCGCGTTTTATTGCCCTTGCCGGTCACCCGAAGCGTACCATCTTCCAGATCAAGATCGGAAATATCAAGGCCAACCAGCTCAGAGAGTCGAAGCCCAGACGAATAAAACAACTCCATGACCGCCTTGTCTCGGATTGCATACCAGTCGCCTTGTTTGATATTCAGCAGCTGAGCCACTTGATCTGCATCCAGTGTTGACGGCAATTTCTTGTCTTGCCTGGGTGCAGCTATCCCCTTTGCCGGATTTCGTCTGACCAGCAGTTCTCTGGAGAGATAGTTGAAAAAGGATCGGATTGCCGATAGCACTCGTTGTAAGCTTTTGCCTGACAATCCAGCGAGGTGCAGTTCGGAGATGAATCGTCTCACCTGAACAGCACTCAGATCGGACCACTGACGTAAAATAGCCTCGTCATCGCGCTGACAAAAAAACAAGAGACGGTTCAGGTCTCGCTGATAGGCATCGATGGTGTGGATTGATAGTTGTCTTTCCTCTCTTAGATAAAGCAAAAAGGAGTCGACATAATCCGCCAGTGGTTCAGGGTTCTGATTGCTCATGGAAACAAGGTTGCCATGCTCTCTCCAGGGTAAAAACACTGCCTGAATGTGTTTGTTGCACCGATTCACTCAGGATTTGATTTTGTTGATCAAACGTTCTCCTGTCGCACATGCAGAGGAATAAGATGACTCAATACATCAGCCAGGAAAGTAAGAAATAGTGTGCCCATTCGAGCCTGGAAATAATCCGGATCCTTGCTACCCATGGCGAGCAGCGCATCGCCGTCGGCTGACTTGATCGGCAAAATTGCCATGGAATTTATTTTGTTGCTATCCGGACCAAAAATGTACTCGCGCTCTTCGGACCTGAGAACACCCAGAACAGGACCGTCATTCTGTACCAGACCGGGAATGTTTTTTGCTACTGTCGATTGTGGACATTTGGAAACCCAGGAATTGATTTTAGTATTTTCATCACCAAAGACGATCAAACGGCAACTATTGCATTTGAAATCACCCTTCAGGCTGGATTCGAGCGAATCAAGAAATTCCTTTGTTGTAGTTGCAGCCAGAAGAGCAAGGATCAGATTTCGGGTTCTTCGAAATGTAGCATCGTTTGTTTTTGCGGTGGAGACCAGATCACTCAATCGGCGCCTCATCTCGATATTCTTCTCACGTAGCAGAGTAACCTGTCTTTCCACAAGCGAGACCGACTCTC
>CAZNFE010000500.1:0-2365 GCA_964571945.1 uncultured Pseudomonadales bacterium | reverse complement strand
CTTGATTTCAGCTTCATCTCTCATACCGCCAAGGCTGAATCGATAAAATTTCCTACCGAGAGCTTCTGCAACGGAGTGCCCTATCGAGGTTTTCCCAACACCTGGGGGACCCACCAGCAACAGGATAGAACCTGAAATCTCACCACGATAAGCGCCCACTGCAAGAAATTCGATGATACGTTCCTTGACGTCATCCAGCGCATCGTGATCCTTGTCCAGCACTTGCCTTGCATTGGTGATATCAAAATTATCGGTAGAATAAACACCCCAGGGAACAGATGTGATCCAATCGAGATAGTTCCTGGTTACGCCATATTCCGCTGAACTGGTTTCCAAGACACCCAGTTTTTCCAGCTCATCTTTTACCCTTAGTTCGACGTGTTCCGGTACGTTCAGGTTCTGAATTCGTGCCTCGAATTTTTCAACATCTGCCTGCCGGTCATCCTTTGCGATACCAAGTTCTTTCTGGATTGCTTTCAGTTGCTGGCGGAGAAAGAACTCACGTTGCTGGTCAGTTACCTGTGCCTGCATTTTTTCCGTGATTTCAGCTTGCAGCCTGGCAATTTCCAATTCCTTGCCAAGAATCAGCAATACCTTCTCCATACGGGCCATCAGCGGCAGTGTTTCAAGAACTTCCTGCGACACATCCCCTTCTGCTGATGTGATCGCCGCTGCAAAATCAGCAAGATGTGAAGGTTCGTTTGGATTGAAGTGGTTCAGATACTGTTTGAGTTCCTCATTGTAGAGGGGATTAAGCGTCATTAATTCCTTGATAATGTTGATCAGTGACATGGCGTAGGCGCGCAATTGGCTTTCGTCTTTTTCAGGCGGGTTCTTCAGATACTCGACCCGTATTACATAAGGCACTTCTCTGCTTAGCCATTGAACGATCCTGAATCGTTGCAATCCCTGTGCAATGAACTGAATTTTGTCCTCGGATTGATGCAGCCTGTGCACCCTGGCAACGCATCCGATCTCACATATATCAGACGGTTTCGGGATGCCTTCTGTCGCAGTTTTGACGTAACACAGACCGATGCATTTATGAGAGCTTTCTGCCATTGCCTGCATACTGGGAGCCCACGGATTCTCGTCAATCACAACCGGCTGGATCAATACCGGGAAATAGGGTCGGCTGGCCAGGGGTATAAGCTGCAGCGTTTCAGGCAGAATCTCTTCTGGTCTGATCAGGCCGCCCTGCTTTGCTTCAGTGGTTTTTTGATCAGCGCTATGGGGAATAAACTCAGATTCAGACTCATGCATAACTCAAACTCCTTGGCTTCCCGAAGAACAATTGGGTCGAATCCGATAAATTCAAGCCCGGTCATTAACAGGAGGCGCTTTGCTATAGAGTCACTATTCGATAGCGAATATTGCCTCATTGCATTTTGAGCTATATCGATAGTCAATTCAATCCGGGCCCGAGCAATCAACGCTGTAAATTTATCGGACGCGTCCGCGGTGTGACTCGTTGCAGAGTCAGACCTGCCAAAATCAGAACCAGACCGATCCATGTGGTCATGTAAATATCTTCACCAACAAAAATATGCACGAACCAGAGTGACAGGAACGGTGATATAAAAATCAGATTACTGACTTTACTGGTGTTATCAGTTAACTTGAGTGCATAAGACCAGGTCACGAATGCCAGCCCCATTTCGAAACATCCGATATAGATGCTGCCTCCAATCCCTTCGATTGACTGAATACTGAAATTGGAAAACAGCAGGCAGGCTGATAGTATCCATGGCAGCGCATATAGAAAATTCAGAAATAAGCCAACCACCGGATCCCGGTCATCCCGGATGTTATAGATCCAGTAGCTGGCCCAGACAACGGTGCTGCACAAAGCCAGAGCGACCCCCAGAACCTGATCTGATTCAATACCTGTCAGGTGACCTTGCAGCGAGATTACCAGCACCCCTGAATAGCACACCAGCCCCGCAATGATGTCCCTTGCGGTGATTTTCTGTTTCAGTATAAGAATGGACAGAATAGTTAAGGTGATTGCCCAGGTGTAGTTGATCGGTTGGGCAATCTGTGCAGGCAGCAAGTCGTATGCGGTGAACAAAATCAGGTAATACAGGAATGGATTCAACAACCCTGCCATGACAGATCTTATATGCTGAGATTTGCTTAATGTATTGATCTGGCCTGCTTTACCCTGCAGTATCACTATGAAGAACAACACAATGACGGATACCAGACAAGAAAAAAAAAGCATTTGAAAGACATCCAGGTGAGTCAAAGTCAGCTTGAACGCTGTGGCGACTGTCGACCAGAAAAATACCGTTATCAACCCGAATCCGAAGGCACGCTGGTTATCTGACAATCGATCTGTGCTCCTGTAATCGCATTCTTAATG
>CAZNFE010000499.1:0-2371 GCA_964571945.1 uncultured Pseudomonadales bacterium | reverse complement strand
AATCTGACGCAATCAGTCTTGCCCTCGTTACGGTTGCAGTTCTCGGTCAGCCTCCCAGGTTAACTGATACGAATGATTAAGAGCAAAATTTGCCGATGGAAGTAAAAAAGGTTGTTGTGTTCATCGCCATATTGGCGGTGGCGGTTGCTGTTCCAGTGCTTAACAGAATCTTGTGGGGAGGTGCCGATAAATCCGTTCAGGTATCCACTGTAACAGAGAGGACTATTCGCCCCTCGATATTGGCGTCGGGTACACTGACCCATGAAGAGGAGGTCAGGCTTAGCTCAGAAGTGATTGGTAAAGTTGCCAGAATTCTGGTTGAAGAAGGGGACCGGGTCGACATCGGGCAACTGGTTCTGCAGGTGGATGATCATAATTTCGTGGCTGCAGTCGAACAGAATGAAGCCCTGGTTCGACTCAGCACGATCGACATCGAACGTCAGGAATCACGGATCGAAAATCTGGTCAAGCAATGGACCAGAAAAAAGAGTCTGTTCGAGCAGAATATGGTTGGAGAGGATGAATATGAAGCGGCAACGCTGCAGCTTGATCTGGCTCGAATCGATCTAAAATCCAGCCGGGCGCGGTTAGTGCAGACCAGGGCCCAACTGGAACAGGCAAGTGATTATCTGAGAAAGTCGCAAATCAAATCTCCCATCAAAGGCGTGGTTACCAGTCTGGACATAAAACTCGGAGAAACGGCGATTGCCAGTTCCACCAATATTCCCGGGTCCTCACTGATGACCATTGCCAATCCAGACAGTATTTATACAGAGGTGCTGGTGGACGAAGCGGACATTGCAACTGTTGCGGTAGGACAGAGAGCAGAGATTGTGGCGATAGCCTACCCCGATGATCCCATGCAGGGGGTTGTGAGGTTTATTGCGAATACCGCCAAGGTTGAGCAGGGGCGTCAGGGATTAAGTTTTACCGTCAAGATAAACATCACGGACAAGGGTAAAGTCGCCCTGCGCCCGGGTATGTCCTGCCGGGCGGAGATTTATACCGGCAGCGGTGAAGCAGTACCAACCGTACCCATTCAGGCGATTCTGGTAGATGAAGACCGCACGAAAAATCGCACGGACCATTATGTTTTCACTAACGAGGATGGTCTGGCCCGTAAAACAATTATTGATGTGGGAATTTCTGATGATGAATTTCAGGAGATAGTGAGCGGTCTGGGAGAAGGCGCAGAAATTATCATCGGGCCCGACAATGTGCTGCGCCATCTGAAGGATGGTGATTCTATCGAAGTGGAAGCAGATAGTTGAAGTTACCATGGCGCTGATTGAACTCAATAAAATAGCCAAGTATTACGTGATGGGTGAGCAGACAGTGCGTGCACTGGATGGCATAGACATTCACATCGAGAACAATGAGTATGTGGCGTTTATTGGTTCATCAGGATCGGGTAAATCCACCATGATGAACATCCTCGGCTGCCTGGATCGGCCAACCCATGGTGAATATCATCTAAATAAGATAAATGTCGAACACCTTGATCAAAATGAACTGGCGGAAATTCGTAATAGTGAGATCGGGTTTATTTTTCAGAGTTTTAATCTGCTCCCCAGAGCAGACGCCCTGCACAACGTGATGCAACCACTGATCTATCGTGGGGTCAGTTTGAAAGACAGAAAGGAGATGGCGCTGGCAACACTGGATAGGGTTAATCTGGTGGACCGGGCAGACCATCTTCCCAGCCAACTATCCGGTGGCCAACGTCAGCGGGTGGCCATCGCCAGGGCGCTGGTTACCCGGCCTTCCATTCTGCTGGCAGATGAACCCACGGGTAATCTTGACAGCAAGACGACCGTTGAGATCATGAAATTGTTCGATGCTCTGCAAACCGAGGGGCATACCGTTATTGTGGTAACTCATGAACCGGATATTGCACGCCATTGCCATCGAGTAATCGAGATGCAGGATGGCAGGATATTCAGAGACAATCTGCAAGCCGAAAGAGTGCATTGAACCATGTTATTTGCTTTTCTGGAAAGCTCAAGATCGGCCCTGGCGTCCATCATTGCCCATGGCCTGCGAAGTTTTCTGACTACACTGGGGATCGTGATCGGGGTGGCTGGTGTCATTGCCGTGGTGTCGCTAACAGAAGGCCTAAGCGCTTCAATCGGCCAACAGCTGCAAGCTCTGGGAACCGATGGCCTGACTATCCGATCCTACACGCCGCTCAAAGATCGAATGAAGGGTTTGTGGGCTCGAATGAAAGACAAGGATCTGGAATTGATTGAAAAGCGGATAGCAGGAATATCTTCTATCACACCGGTATTGTATGATACCAGAGCAAGCCAACTCACATAATGATCACAGTTCGTCTACAGTACTATCCTCGGCACCACCCATTGCACCCAGC
>CAZNFE010000498.1:0-2373 GCA_964571945.1 uncultured Pseudomonadales bacterium | reverse complement strand
ACGATCATCGGCCTGCGGGGCTTCGGCTCGTCGCTCTGCCCGATCGCGCCGCACACTCCGGCGGACCCGTCAGGGTGTTCGCATCGGTCTCGTTCGGATCGTCGCCGAGGCCGCAGTCACCGATGTCATGATCCAGCTCGATCGTCACGTCGAGCCACGAGATCTGGATCTCGAGCTGATGCACACTCCGAGAAGTCGAGAATGCGCATCTCCTCAAATGTAGGCGGTAGGCGGTCAGTCAGCAATCCGATTCGTTTCAGGTTGGGCATGATTCGGGTATACAGAAAGTTCAGGAAATCCGCATTGATACCCATGGCAAGTACGTGATTCCTGGCGGCTTCAACGTCCCAACCCAAATACCTGTAGACGTCATTTTCCACCAATCGATCACGGGCAACGATACATGCTTCGTAGGCAAATTCTGCCCGGTCTTCAATTTCATCCTGCCGCAGGTTCTTGATGTGTTCTTCCAGGTAGTTCACGCCGAAGGTCACATGCCTTGCTTCATCTCTGATGATTAAATGCAGACCATCTTTTAGCTCTGGAATGTCGGTGTCCTGTTTTGCGGTATTGAATGCTGCCAATGCAAGGCCCTCGATGACAATTTGCATACCGACAAATTTCAGATCCCAACGTGAATCCGTCAATATCTTGTCAAGCAGGGATTTGAGCCCCCTTGCTACCGGGTAGGTGAAGCCGATTTTCTTTTGCAGAAATTTGTTGAAGAATTCGACATGACGAGCCTCATCAAATGTTTGCGATGCTGCATAGAGTTTTGCATTGAATGTCGGTGCACAGGAGCACAACTGTGAAGCAACCAGCAACGCTCCCTGCTCACCATGTAAAAATTGGCTTAATGACCAGGCGTTGCTATGGGAAAAATATTCAAGCCGTTTCTCTCGCGACAGCCGATCGTAGTCGGGAAAACCATTCCACGGACTTTCCTCGAGTAACTGATCGGTCGCGGCCTTCTGTTCAGCCGTAGGAGCAGGGGTTTTGTCCCAGTCCGGGCTCTGATTCCAGTCAACATCCAGTTCGACATTCCAATTCAGTTCCTTGCCTAACTCGTAGAGGCGTTTTATGCGATTATCAGCTATCGTGTAATCCCAGTTGTATGCCCCGGTGAGCGGCGTATTGAATATCTCGGCTACATGCTCAACCTGATCGGCTGTCAGGTTTTCCGATTGCGCATAATTTGACGAATCGAATTGATTGATGTTGCGTGGAGTTTCATCCAGCCATTTATACGACATTGCTTTTGCCTCTGCAGAATAATTTGTGAACGTTCGCAGATCAGGATGGTACTGACATATAGCACATAGAAAAGGTTTGGAGTTGACATTATATGATCATAAAAGGACAATATGACCATATTCGATCTTTGCATAGTAAAGCCGGGAATTGAAAAGTGACAACCAGATTCAATCTTGACAAGCAGGTAGTACCGGTTGGGCAGATAAGAAGCTCGCTGGACTGGTTTGTAAACAAGGGATATACCGTTGATGAGATTCTGCATGGCACAGGCTTGACCGTTTCGTATCTGGCGGATGATTCGCATAAAGTGAGTTACCGGCAGAGAATTCATCAGCTGGAGAATATGATAGCACTGAGCGATGAACCAGGTTTTTGGCTCAAGGCCGAACCGGATACCACGATCTCTTCCTACGGTTTACTTGGCTATGCCATGATGAGTAGTGCGACATTGTTTCGCGCGATAGGTGTTGCCACCAAATACCACAAAATGGCCGGTGCAATGTTTGATCTTGAGTTTAAACAGGATCAAGACGATGCGGTATTGAGAATAAATCACTTGCTGGTAAAAGGTGAGGTGGGGCAGATGGTTGCCGAGGAAGTTTTTCGAAGCATTACCCCATTAATTTCGCTGTTGTTGGGTAAAGCGTATTTACCGAAAGAAATCAGATTGAGTTACGAAGCGCCACCCTACGTGGAACTCTATGCAGACGCCTTTAATTGCCCGGTAAAGTTTGATCAGTTATTTTGTGAATATCGATTTGATGCAGGGTTTCTGGATGAGCCGTTGGCTGAAGCTGATGCGGAAACAGCCAGAATTTGTGAGGAATCCTGTCAGGCAGTGTTGCGTGAATTGGATATTGATGAAGATCTGGTATCCAGAATATGTCAGATTCTGCTCAGTGAACCGGGGGCGTTTCCATGTCTCGATGCAATAGCGGACAAGTTGCATCTTGGACCAAGAACTTTACGGCGTCGACTAAAAGAGCTTGATACCAGTTATCAGAAAATTCTGGATGATGTACGCAAGGAACTTGCAATACAGTATTTGTCAACTACGGATCTTTCCACGCAGCAAGTTTCAGATTTGTTGGGTTATACAGAAGTAACCAACTTCCGACG
>CAZNFE010000497.1:0-2381 GCA_964571945.1 uncultured Pseudomonadales bacterium | reverse complement strand
ACGGGATGCTGTCCAGGGTAGTTGCTGAATCGACCTGGAATGCACCAGTGCTTGAGGTCAGGTTAATCTTATAATTGTCACCGCCATTGCGGAATACGCAGTACTGGCTCTGTCCCGTGAGGGCACCGCTGCCACCATAGGCACCGAGTGCAATGTCTGCCACGCTGCTGATCTGAATGCGATCATTGATCGTCAGGCTGACAATCGAGGTGCCCGTGGATGTGCTGCCTGCGGTCCCGTCACTAGCGGCAAAGACCGAACTACTGATCATTGCGCTGCAAAGAACCACTCCTGATACGAATGTATTTAAATTTTTCATGCTATTTACCCTCTTGTACTGTTTGTCCATTGTTGCTTTTTGAGTTACACAGCACAGTAGTAGCATAAGTCGTGCCAATTTCAATCGAGTTGGGTAAATTAGGTGTTTAAAATCTCTGCAAGTCTTTAAAATCAAAGGGTGTGGCGTAGCCGTGCTTTTTCTAAAACAGTTTTTTCGTTTCCAACACAACGTATAAGAGCGTGACGCAGAAGGTTCATAAGTGTTAATTTCGGGTACCTGGTAACGGGAGCTCTGAAATGGTTCATGTGGTTCTTTTCGAACCGGAAATTCCACCAAATACTGGCAATATCATACGACTCTGCGCAAATTCAGGCTGCCCGTTGCACCTAATCAAACCACTGGGTTTCGAACTGGATGACAAAAGACTGCGCAGGGCGGGTCTGGATTACCATGAATGGGCAGATATAACGGTACATAACTCCTTTGAGGAGTTCTTTTCTTCAGCCTCATATGGCAATCTGTTTGCAATCAGCACCAGGGGGCGGCGTCGCTATTCGGACGTTCACTATCATCACGATGATTGCCTGGTATTCGGCCCTGAAACACGTGGTTTACCAGCTTCTTTTTTAACCTCTCTTGCAGCAGATCGAGTCCTGCAAATCCCGATGTACCCCGAGAACAGAAGTATGAACCTGTCAAACGCAGTAGCAATTGTTGTCTACGAGGCCTGGAAGCAATTGCAGTTTACCGGTGCAGGATAGAAGCGGGATTACTCCTGATCAGTGTTTAGCGTTCCCGGCCGCTTCCATTTCAGCCTTTCTCTTCAGTGTCTCTGCATAAATTGCATCAAAATTGACGGGTGCCAGCATAAGCACAGGAAAACTCCCCTTGCCTACCAGGTTATCCACTGTCTCTCTGGCATAGGGAAACAATATATTGGGACAAAAGCTCCCCAGCGTCTGCTGCAGCGCGGCTTCTTCCAGACCGCGGATCTGGAAAATACCTGCCTGTTGAACTTCCGCCAGAAACGCCACCTCATCGCCATCATTTTTTGCCGTGATGGTGAGATTCAGCACGACTTCGTACATGCCATCTCCCAACTCAGCGTGTCTTGTGTTCAATTCAAGATTTATATTGGGTTTCCAGGCTCCCTGGAATACCTGTGGTGCACGAGGTGATTCAAAAGACAAATCTTTCAAATAGATTCGCTGCAATGAAAATTGTGTCTGCGTTGTCTCCGCAGTGTCTGCCTGATTCTGTTCACTCATTTATTCACGCACCTCTTATCCACGAACCTCTGCTTCTAATCCATGTATCATATCGTCCAGGCTGTTGCTCCGTTCAAGCGCGCAGAGCTCCTCGCAACCGCCTATGTGTTGATCACCGATCCAAATCTGCGGTACCGTATGACGACCTGATTTTCGGATCATTTCCTTACGCAGCTCAGGTTTACCATCGACCGGGATGTCTTCGAAATCGATTTTCTTACGGCTCAAAAGCGCTTTTGCACGCATGCAATAAGGGCAAAATCTTGTGCTATACATAACAACTTTCATTTCATATGTATCCTGTCCTTATTTGACCAGTGGCATGTTAGAAGCTCGCCATTCTGCAATACCCCCACCGAGTCGTTTCACATTATTGAAACCAGCGGCACGCAACTTGCGCCCAACGGTACCCGAGTGCTGCCCCATTTTGCAAACAATCACTACCGGGTTGGATTTGTACTTCTCCAGATCCGCCAGATGCGATTCCACGCTAGTCGCTGGAAGATGAATAGCATCTACAATATGACCTGCGTTAAAATCGTTCTGATCCCTGATATCGAGCACGATACCGTTTGCCTTATTAACCAGAGTTACCAATTCAGCCGTGCTGACGGTAGCACCGCCCAGGCGACCTTCATTGACGAAAAATGCAACTAACAGGGCACCAAACAGACCGATTAACACATAGTGATTGATGGCAAATTCTAAAAACTGATCGAACATTGGGGAAGACAGATCCGGAAAATGCGCAAGTATACTCTACAACTGGTAGCTAGTAGTAGCTTCAAGCGATTTTATTGAAAGCGAAAACCCCAGGCTTTGCCGGAGGATTG
>CAZNFE010000496.1:0-2386 GCA_964571945.1 uncultured Pseudomonadales bacterium | reverse complement strand
CTGGGTGCATGATGCGCCCATTTTTTCATGGCTCGCTGGTTACGGTTTACCCGAGTCACCAGGGTAAGCCGTTGCCAGAAGGGTAATGTGGCGGCGTAGTGCAGCAAGGCAAGACTTTCATGGAAGTAGAATAGCATTCCGGCTGGTGTATAGATGATGGACTGCAATCGTTCCCTGACCTCCTGTGCATACTCGACGGCTTTTTCCGTCTCACCAAATAACAGTGCGATCAACAGTTTTACCATAAACAGATTGGCTATAGTTGTCTCATCCGCTATTTCCTGATGGTAGGGCAATGATGACTCTTCATCATAGACTGTGCCGTTCAGCACCCATGGTTCATCGGTATGTTTAGTCAGGTTGAGCACCGCTTGCTGGTAGATCGATCCCAGACTCAGGATGGGAGTCTGGTTCAGTTCACTTGCTGTCAGGTTCTGGGAATTCAGTTTTCGTTCCAGACTGCCAAGCTCATAACCCAGCATAAATACATAGATATGTGAGGATATCGAGGCCAGAAGAGAGGATTCCATGTCACCGGTTTCATTACCAATCCGGGCGGCTCTGGCAAGAGGTTCCAGGGTATCTTTCAGGTGCTGTTTCCAGAACAGGATAAAATTACAGAATAGGGTAATCGTTTTGCATTGCAGTTCCATGCCTTGATCGGCAATATTCTGATATGCCATCTGTCCAAATCGATATCCAGCATCTATTTTTCCCATGTAAGATATCAGTAGTGAGCCATAGAGTGGATATGCGAACGAGCTTTCCGGTGCCATGCCATATCTATTCGAAAGTTGGATCATTTTAAGAATGTACAAGGCCACATCCCGGGTGCCCGTAATATAGCCAACCTGGCATAGCTGCATCAGTATTCGCATCACGATCAGATGCTCTGGTTTTTGCATCCTTCTGGTCTTGTTGATTTTCTCACCGGACAAATAGGTCCTGTTGATCAGCGATTGGGAGAACAATGCGATTGTATATGGCATGCGTCCGCGCACGGGCAAAGTAGCACCCAACAACGCCAATGCATGAAGGCCGGTTCGAGTTGCCTCAGCATTCTTGTTGAACGCGATTTGAGCATGCAGGTTAACTTCATAGACCCGCACTTTATCAAGGTTGTTTTTTGCATGGTTGAGAGCTGACCGTACCTGTATTTCGACCTGTTTGGCATCACCGATCAGATAGGCAGATTCAATGGCTTCAATATACAGCTGCAGGATCATCTCATAGTGTTCGTCAGGCGATTCAGCACAAAGAGCCAGTGCCGTGCGGAAATATTTGAAAGCTGGTTGATAGGCAGCAGTTTTCTTGGCTTTTTTACCCGCTCTGAAATTGAGGTCAGCGAGACGGTCACACAGTTGTTTATCATGTCGAGCCATTTCAAAATTGCTGTTCAGCTGATTTACAATTTCGAATATGTTCGTATCCGTATCAGATGCATGCTCGGATAACAGATTATTACCAATGGTTACGTGAGCAGTCTGTTTTTCTTCATTGCTGAGTAACGCATAGGCGGTTTGTTGGACACGTATATGGGAAAATTGAAACTCGGTGTGTGTTGAGAAGGTTGCTGAACCAGCTGCTTTCAATTGAATCAGATATCCGCCATTAATAGCAGGTTGCAAATGTTCCAGGGTTTCCTGATTACTGTAGTTCATTAATTTGGAAAGTGCAGGCACGGTGAACTTTTCCGGGAAACAGGCAGCATACTGGAGAAGAATCAGGGTTTGGGGTTCCAGCGACTTGATCTGATTTGCAAGAAAATCACCCACATTCTCAGCAATTTTGTGATTTTCCACAGCAGCCTGATCCCACTGCCATGCACTTGTCATGGAATCAAAATACAGGCAGCCGTCTGCAAACAGCGTGTGCAGAAACTCATGAATCGAATACGGGTTGCCAGCCGTTTTTTGAAATATTACGTTGGTTAGTCGTTGTACCTCGGCATTTGTCAGGAAGAGTGATGCGGCGATCAAATCACCAGTCGCTTCAATGGATATGGGGTGCAGGTCGATCCGCCGGATCTCCGGATGCCTTTGCAGGATTTGTAGTACAGTTTCTCGACGCGGATCTCCCGGTTCAAATGGGCCAGGAGCCATGGCACAAATGGCGAACAGATAAGGCACCTTGTGCGTGAATAAGACGGACTCCAGTAACTCGATTGATGAGCTATCGATGAACTGAAAGTCATCCAGGAAAAAAACCAGAGGCCGTTCTGTACTGCATATGGCCCTGAGAAAGCGACTCAAGGTCAGCGCCAGACGATTGCGTGTATCTTCAGGTGGCAGTTCAGCTATCGGAGGTTGGGGTCCGATGATATGCTCGAGTTCGGGCAAAATATTAACACGCAGCTTGACGGTGCTCTATCTATGACGCATTATCT
>CAZNFE010000495.1:0-2402 GCA_964571945.1 uncultured Pseudomonadales bacterium | reverse complement strand
AAAATCCGGTCCTGCATTTTTAATCTGCTCTGCATAGACATCCTGCCGGTAAGGGGAGTAGTAGAGTGGTAACCAGCCATCAGCTATCTCGGCAGTCATGGTGACGTTCTTGGGCCCTTCCGCACCCAGAAAAATCGGCAGATCTGACCGCAGGGGATGGGTGATGGATCTGAGCGATTTTCCCAGACCCCAGCCATTCTGCCCTGTGTACGGCATCGGGTAGTGTACACCTTCATTAGTAACCGGTTCCTCACGCTTTAGTATTTTCCTGATAATGCTAACGTATTCCCTGGTTCTCGCTAACGGTTTTCCAAAGGGCTGGCCATACCAACCTTCCACCACCTGAGGCCCGGAAACACCCAACCCAAGAACCACTCTTCCGCCTGACAAGTGGTCTAAGGTCAGTGCTGCCATTGCCGTGGCCGAAGGGGTTCTGGCTGAGAGTTGCACAACACCGGTACCCAGCCTGATTTTGGAAGTATGGGCTCCGATCCACGCAAGCGGAGTGAATGCATCGGAGCCCCAGGTTTCTGCTGACCAGACGGAGTCATAGCCCAACCGCTCCGCCTCCTGCGCAAGACCGATTATATCGGGCGTGGGTTGTGCTCCCCAGTAACCCATATGCATACCCAATTTAAGATTTTTCATAGTGCCTCTGTACTGTGAGATGTGCTTACTTTAATTTCCATAATCTCTTAATGAAGTATTTATTACAACTTCCCTTGTTGAACCCCTGAGAAATTAAATCCTTAAGGAGTCAACTCGGGTGCGTTCGGCATTTTCTGTGGAGATCATGCTACACTCTGGCCACCAGTTTTCAGGACACAGGAGAAAGAACTATGTCAGACGCATTACAGGAAGCGTATGAAATAATGTCCGGCCGGATAGGTGAGCAGACATCCCAGAGCGAGTGGTTTGAAATCACCCAGGAAAGGATCAATGGATTTGCAGATGTCACCATGGATCACCAGTGGATTCATGTCGATGTTGAACGCGCAAAACAGGGACCATTCGGCGGACCCATCGCACATGGTCATCTCACTTTATCGATTATGGGACATCTGCCTCCGGCTGCGGATGCGGCAGCAGGACCTGCCCTCAAGGGACAGAAACTGGGCATCAATTATGGTTTTGACAAGGTCAGATTTCCGGCGCCGGTACCGGTCGGTTCGCGCATCAGAACAACCAGCACTCTGAAGCGGGTTGAAATCAAAGGCGGCATGCTCGAACTCATGAATGAGGTTGTAGCCGAGGTGGAAAATCAGGAAAAACCCTGCTGTGTTGCTGAAAGCCTGGGTCGCCTGGTGTTCTGAGCGACGCGAGGCAACCTGTCTAAGATAGCCTGTTTAAGATAGTCGGCTTACTCAGTGGCCGTTCTAATCTTTGGCAGCTCGACAAATTTCCCCGGTCGCCGCTCGGCATTGGCCGCCATCGCTTCCATCATCTCTTCCGGTTGCAGGAAGCTGGCATTCCAGATGCTGATGTAGTCCAGTCCGTCCGCTGTAGTGTGATCCCTTGCATAGTTGATCATTCGTTTGCAGCCATACACTGCCAACGGTGCCTTACTGGCAATCTCCGCGGCAATCTTCATGACTTCTTCCAGCATGATTTCCTGATCATCGAATACCCGATTAACTAATCCGACCAGCTGCGCCTCGTGTGCCGGCATTCGCCTGCCCGTATAAGCAAGTTCCCGCACGATCCCTTCAGGTATCAGTTTTACCAGGCGCGGGAATGTTCCTACATCAGCGGTCATACCGATGTTGATCTCAAAGACGGTAAAAAATGCATCCGCTGTCGCATAACGAATATCACAGGCTGTGGTGAAGTCAACACCGCCACCTATACAGCCGCCTTGAATCGCAGCGATAATCGGTAATCTGCAACTCTCCAGGCAGGAGAACGTATTCTGCATGCGCTGTACATTTGCGTAGAATGCCGCGCCTTTACCAATCCGATCAGATCGTTCCGTATCCGCATCTTTTTCAGCTGCGGCATCCGGATTAAAGAATGCACTCACATCCAGGCCGGAGCTGAAGTGAGGACCCGTGGAGGAAATAACGATCACCCTGGCAGCCACGTTTTGATCGATTTCTCTGATAATGGCTGGCAACTCATCCCAAAAAGCCGGGTTCATGCTATTGCGCTTTTCCGGGCGAATAAGTTTTACGTGGGCTATCTGATCTTTGATATCGACATCGAAACAGGTGTAACTCATGGTTTATGTTCCTTGATATGTGGTAATTCCGAGAATACGAGGATTTTGCCATAACCTGACTGTTTTGCCGAATAACAATTCTCCGGCAAGCCTGGGGTTTTTGCTTTCGATAATTCAATGCCGGGAGCACTTGTCGGTATTGTGGATTTCAGTCTGTAACCGCGCAGGACGCTGTGTTAGCCAG
>CAZNFE010000494.1:0-2403 GCA_964571945.1 uncultured Pseudomonadales bacterium | reverse complement strand
AGCAATAGCATGTTGCGGGTCTTGCTGTACCTCTTTCGACAGTTTCCCGGCGGGTTCTGCCGACACACCAGGCGCACTCATGTTAACAATTTGTGACGCCTTCAGGGTGATGGTACCGAGTAATGCTGTTTGAACTGTGAAGCTGTTGTTTTGCATAGCAATCACGTCACCCTTGATCAGGCTGCCATCAGAGAGTTCAATGATCCGTTCCGCCGCCATTAACGCAGAGGAGAAGCACAGGGTGACAATCAGCACGACGATGTTCATATCACCAGCTTAATCGCTTTAGTGGCCGGTCTCAATGGTGACTACAATCAAGCCTATCTGCTGGCATCTTTGCTCAGTTTTATCGCCATGGTGATCTTCTGGTCAGTACGACACAAATAGTCTATTTGCTATATGTGCGTGGGCTATAACACGAAAAATATAAGAATAGTTTATGTTTATATTACAATTAGTTACGATCTAATACTAATAAAATACATTAAATAAATTCCAGCATGTCAAACCCCGCATCTGTAAAAAAGATCAGAAGCTGCCAGCCGTCAGAAGCTGACATCCTTTGGATACGGCGGTGGTACTGAAGGGGAAAGGCTCGGGATCATGCTTGCGCCGATGGGAGTCAGATGGGAAGGTCTGGTTCAAACTGACGTGTTCGGTGAGAACCGGTTCACCGGCAATGTAACGCGGTCGAAAGCGAGTGTTATATAGCATGTTCTTGATGAATCGGCCAAGTTTGTACGGTGTATTACTATCAACGACCACCAGATCGATTACTTTGCCATCACGGTTTACGGTGAAATCCAGGTTCATATGAAACGTTGCCAGCCGGAGCACGTTTTTTTTGATTCCCGCGAGATTCAATACCTGGGGAAAACACAGGGGCAGGGGTTCTCCAACCAATTGTCTAGCCATCTGATAAGGGGTTTTGGCAGTCGAGAACAGGCGCGCTTTATCGTCACTTCCGGCAACTTTGATGCTTTCTCTACTGATCAGGTCCGTGTGACTATACCCCAGCCTGGCCAGACGAAAAGCGGCGATAACGTCTTCGGTTTTAGCAACGCCGAGTCGGGTTGGTACACCGAACAGGTCCCTGCCTGCCTGACTCAAACCGTTGTCGGAGGAAACCATTGCCCAGGCTCTCTGATACAGTTCTTTCGCTTGATCCGTATGTTTCTGGATGAGACGCATGTCGGCCAGGTGTATTAAGGCTTTCAGTTCCTGGCTTCGGTCTGCAGAGGGGTCGTTGACCACGATATCCAGCACCTGTACCAGCGGTTCGTCTGCACAACAGGACCCTTGCAAATAAAGGGTTGAGGATATTTCCCGTAACGGCTGGAGTAGTTCCAAATCTGTATCTGGCGGCAATTCTTCCATCAGGTGCAGGGTGCGCCGAAACGCTTCCAGTGCACTCGGATACTGGCCGGAACGTCTGTACCAGTAACCCAGTTTGGTGAGTGCCGGAATGATGCGTGCATCATCTTTGCCATAGTTCCTCTCATTGATCTTGTAGTAATACCGCTGTTGAGCATCTGCCTCATGGTATTGTTGTTTGAGAACATTGAGTTGCGTGATCCAATCTACAATTTCCAACTGCTCCAGCGAATAGACACCTGAGCGTCGGTGGATGATATGCTGGGCACGCCGCAGAGTTTTAAGGGACTGCTCATATTTGCCCATCTCGAAATAAAGCCCACCCAGATGGGATAACGTCTTCACTAGCTCAGGGGCATAGCTGCCTGTCTGCTGTTCCACGATGGCAACGCTTTTTTTATAACTGCGTTCTGCCTTGCGAAGCTGATGGTTTTTTTGCTGCAGAATAGCCCATTGTCTTAGCGCCAGCGCATACAAGTGAGGATCGCGCGGCTCTGTTGTGCCAAGCAATTCAGCTATCCGTTCAGCAAACGGCAGTGCTTTCTGATAGCTGGATGAAGCCATGTGCAACCGGTACTGTTCGAGGGCATGGTTCATCTCAGGCGCTACCTCGGAAGGCGATTCCGCACGGCTATAGTCACAGGGACCCAACCAGGTCAGGCAGGAGAAGGTGATCAAATGAACAATGGTACGCATATCGTCGACTACCTACTGTAAAGGGAATAGGTGTCTGTTACGGATACACTGCTGGTAACAGGGATCGGATTGTTGTTCTAATTATATTTATAGATCAACGCAGACAAGAATTTGTTCCCTGCAGCCATAGAATTCCATTATCTCTCAAGACTTTGTGGAAAAACGTATAAATAATGATTCAGAATTGTAAGGCAACTCACCCGGCCACGGCCGCGCCACATCTATGAACAACATTGATTGGTACTGGTGCCGCGAAGAATAACCGGGGATTAACTAAAACAACAATCCCCCGGCTTTGTCAGAGGATTGTTATTTGGATGCGGCTGAGTATGG
>CAZNFE010000493.1:0-2409 GCA_964571945.1 uncultured Pseudomonadales bacterium | reverse complement strand
CCACCAGAAAAGGAAAAATTGTCTTCACTGCAACGCCATCCAGTGCGAAACCTACCAGTCGGCCTGATGCAACCGCAGTCATAATAATAGCCACGGAATACAGGAACCACGAGGCAGATTGATGATTCTGTAATCCCAGCAGGCACAGCACGCCTGCCGCCAGGAACATACCGCCCAGATCAGCCCTACCGGTACTCATTCCCTGTGTACCGATTAATGTGACGGCAAACTGAGCCGACATTGCTTCCGGATTAAACATCCACATACCGGCAATCGCGATGAGATATACGCCGACAATTCCTACCATTATCTTAAGAGTTAAAATCATTCACCTCTCCTTCTATTCGATCCACATATTTACCTCGTGGTAGCACAACACGGTTTTGCTGCTCGATCCCGACCCCTCAGCCAAAAAGTCGATTTCTGAACGGTTACACTTTTCAGTACCGCCAGCATATGATAGTGATAGTTTACTACAGTATGCCCATGCAACAGGATAATCACGATGACAGACTTTACCCACCCACTCCGGGGAATGATCGCGGCAACATTCTTATTGAGTCATATCTCACTGCTCAATGCGGCTCCTGTGGCAGCCGCCCAACCGGGATTTGTCGCTCCGCCCTTCAATGACCCGGTATCCCGAGATAGCTCCGAATTCAAACCCATCGCCACGGTTGCCAGCCCCGCAATTGACGAAATGAGTGGCATGGTAAAGAGTCGAAGATTCCCAGGCGTCTACTGGGTTCATAACGATTCGGGAAATAGCGCGAGCATATTTGCAATTGACCGTCATGGAAAGGTTATCATCACGAGCTACCTGCAAAATCTGTATTACGGCGAACGGGAAGTAGCCGGTAAAAAACTGTGGCCGGGACTCTCAGTTTTGCTGGCAGCAAACGAAGACTGGGAAGATATTGCCATTGATGATGACTACCTGTACATCGCAGATTTAGGGAACAACGGTAATGCCCGACGAGATATGGGTGTTTATGTGCTTTTTGAACCGAACCCCAGAGCGGTACAGGAATCCCGAATTCTGAAATTCCTGCCCATCCGCTATCCGGAGCAGGCAAACTATCCGGCCAGGCAGTGGCACTTCGATAGTGAAAGCCTGTTCGTTTCCAACGGCAAGCTTTATTTCCTTACCAAACACCGGCAACCTGGCCAACCCATGAGTGGTCAGAAAGGGGTTAATCTCTATCGCCTTGAAACATCGTACACGGATCGGGCAAATCTACTCCGGAAAATTGATTCGAATGACTCGATTACCCTGGCTACCGGTGCAGATATATCACCTGATGGCAAGAAACTGGCAATACTCAGTTACACCGGTTTGTGGATTTTCAACAAACCGCGGTTCGGTTCCAGATGGATCTCGGGAACCCCCAGAGTGATGTCGTTGGATATCGGAGTAACAAAGCAGATAGAGGCAATCTGCTGGGATGATAACGAAACCATTCTGATATCAAACGAACAGAGAGAAATCTACGAAGTCAAATTATCACAAATCCCTGCATCGACTGATCACTATCGGCAATAGTACATCAAGGCTTGATTGTGCCAGGAAATCCAGTTATTATTTCGATTATTCTGGAAATATCGTAATATAACATAACTGAACGAACAATTATCAGGAGCGCAATGAGATGGAACTGGATACTGCGGCTGCATGCCTTGAGGCACTGGGTAGTCCACACCGACTGGGTATTTATCGATTACTGGTGGCATCCGGTACACAAGGTATGAAAGTGGGCGACGTGAAAGATAAACTTGATCTGCCCTCTTCAACTCTGTCCCATCATATCGCCAAACTCGTCAACAAAGGCCTGATAAACCAACAACGAGACAGCCGTAATCTCATCTGTTGCTGTAATTATCAACGCATGGATGAGTTGCTGGCATATCTAACCGAAAATTGCTGCATGGATGACTGCTGTGGATAAAAAATTCGTAGCAAGACAGAAAAAATCGGCAACCAGTGTACAGCCATCCGCGCGTTACCGCATTTGTTTCATCATGGACCCTTATCATCGCCTGAACCTGGATACTGAAACGTCCCTGCTTATCATGAACGAGCTAATGAGCAGGGGACATCACGTATTCTGGCTTGAGCAGGATAAACTATCCCTGCGAAACAGTGACCTGTCCGGGCAGGTATCTTGTGTAAAATCAACATCACCTTTCAAATTATCCACACAGAAAACATGCCGGTTGAATGACATGGACGCAGTTGTTATTCGCAAGGATCCCCCGTTCGACAAATTGTATCTCCATCTCACCTATCTGCTGGATTTTCTTTCCCCTGCAGTTGCACAGATAAACTCGCCGAGGGCATTAAGAAACGTCAACGAGAAGCTGTACACACTAAACTGGTCACATCACTGTCCGGATACGTTAACGACCATG
>CAZNFE010000492.1:0-2409 GCA_964571945.1 uncultured Pseudomonadales bacterium | reverse complement strand
CCCTCTACAAAGACAACGAGCCTTCAGTCAGGAATGACTATTCCAGTTGAGTACACGCTTGCGGTTCCCGAGGACGAGCGCAGACGCATCGCTGTTGTCTGGCTGTGGCTGGGGGTGGCTGCACTGGCTGGAGCAGGGATTTTCTCTGTATTGCTGGTGCTTGCCAGAAGTCCGGGTATCGGTGAGCTGATTCCATTTGCAAATTTTTTCCGCACGGCACTGGTGATTCATGTGGATCTGTCAGTGCTCGTCTGGATTTTGTCTTTTGCCGGTATGCTATGGAGTCTCAACAGCAGACCTATTCTTTTCCGCTTGTCAAAATCTAATTTTGCGATTGTTCTGCTAGGTACACTGATCATCGTGATCTCACCTTTTCAGAATGACGTCAACCCCTTGATGAGTAATTATATCCCTGTGCTGGATGATCCGGTATTTCTGGTCGGTCTGACTATATTTGCTTGTGGAATAGGATTACAGGTGGTGTTTAGCATGATTGCCATGCATCCGGTTGGGAATGTTATCAGTGGCACTGGTGTCATTAGATTCGGCTTGAACTGTGCTGCCATTGCTACCATTGTTGCACTGGGATCATTCGCCTGGTCCTATCTGGCGATACCGGCACAACTGGTTAACGATATCTATTATGAGTTGTTATTTTGGGGTGGCGGCCATGTATTGCAGTACACCTATACCTTGTTAATGATGGTGGCCTGGTTGTGGTTGTCGTCAAGCGCCGGGATAAAATTGCCGCTCAGCCCCAGAGTAGTGCTGATTATTCTCGTGATTGGTTTATGCTCGGTATTTCTGGCACCACCGATTTACTATGCCTACGAGGTAACCGGCATTCGACACCGCCAGATGTTTACCTGGCTGATGAGCTATGGTGGCAGCCTGGCAACTTTTCCCCTTGGCGTAGCCGTTTACTATGCCCTGTTGCAAGTGAAGCCGAAATCTGAGGTTAAAAAATCTGCACACTCAGCGCTGTTAACTTCCCTGGTGCTGTTCGGAGCCGGTGGTGTAATCGGATTTTTAATCGAAGGCAGCAACGTTACCATCCCGGCACACTACCATGGTTGTATTGTTGGGGTGACACTGGCACTAATGGGTGTCAGTTACGATATTTTGCCTGGGTTGGGATACCGAAAGGTCAATTTCAAACTGGCCCGGTATCAGCTGTGGACCTATGCGTCGGGTCAGTTTCTGCACATTTCCGGACTGGTATGGTCTGGTGGGTACGGGGTTGAACGGAAGGTCGCCGGTGCGGCTCAGGTGCTGGACTCGTTCGGGCGTGTTGCCGGTATGGGTCTGATGGGATTGGGTGGATTGATTTCGGCAGTTGGTGGTTTTATCTTCATCGTCATCGTATTCAAGGCACTTACCACGCCAGAGGAATAACCATAAAATACCCGCGGAGTCGGCAGTGGGCACTTTCGATCAGTGATAGTAATAGAGCTGAATAGCCTGGAATAGCACCAGAGCCATAATCAGGATAATGACAAAGAAGATGATATTGCGATGTGGGATCGGATCGCCGTGCATTCTCTCGATAAAATTCAGTACCATGTCGGCGCCAAAATACAACACGATCCCGCAGACTGTATAGAGTATGAATTCCATGCAGTGATTGTAGCAGCCAGGGGGTATCTGATCGAATTAGTTTGTGGAAACAGATTCCGATCCACGAATTCCTGAAACCAGATAGATTGTGGTGAGCAGCAGTACCACCGCAAGCAGGTTATGCAGTGTGTTGGTCCACAAAGGCATCTCGACCAGCGTGTTGAAAATACCCAGCAGGAGCTGCGTGAAGAATAATGCGCTTACTATTCCCATCCTGCTTTTCAGTGCAGGATAGTTTCTCCGTACGGTAAATGAAGCGATTATCACGACTGTTAACAAGATCAGGGAAACCAGTCTGTGGGCGAACTGAATGGTATTCATGTGCCCGCTGAGTACCAGTTCACCTTTTGAATCCAGTGCCATTTCGCGTGTCAAAGCAAAGCTTTCGAAAAGGTTTTCACTGGCATTTTCGATAAAGTCGCAGGTCAGCAGATCCGGACAGGCGCTGGCAGTGTAATTTGCGCTTGCCCAGATTCCAGTGAGTATTTGTATCAGCAGGATCGCGGAGAACAGGCTGAATAGTCTCCGCGGACCGGGAAATTTTTGTGTCGGTCTTAGAGACAGTAGTTGCCGCCAGATCAGGGAAACCAGAACCACACCCCCGAATACATTTCCCAGAGTGACCGCTGGAAACGTGCGGGTCGGTGTGGAGACACCCAGAGCGGACAGGAAAAGAACCACTAGAAACATCAAAACAGGTAGCAGGGGAGATATTGCATGCCGATACCAGATTGCGACCAGCATCAGGATGACGACACATATCCCCAATAAACTGGCAAACAATCGGTGCAG
>CAZNFE010000491.1:0-2414 GCA_964571945.1 uncultured Pseudomonadales bacterium | reverse complement strand
TACTTTTTTCCACGGTTCATTACCGCTCTTGCGATGCAACCCACTGCCTGACCTGACTCTCCAGAATCTGCAACGGCAAGGCTCCACTGGTCAGTACCACCTCGTGAAATTGCCGGATATCAAACTTGCTGCCAAGCTGCTGCTTTGCCCATCGGCGCAATTCCAATATTTTCATTTCGCCGATCTTGTAGGAAGTTGCCTGACCGGGCCAGACGATATAACGTTCGATCTCCCCTGTGACAATCGGCAGTGAAGTGGGCGTATTGTGCAGCATATAATCAATGGCTTGCTGACGATTCCAATGCTTCGCATGAATCCCTGTGTCAACCACCAGTCGCACAGCACGGAATAGTTCGGCGGACAGTCGGCCAAAATCCTCATAGGGTTTACCTTCATACTGGCCAATCTCTTTGGCAAGATACTCTGCATAGAGCGCCCAACCCTCACCGTACGCACCATTCCACATCTCGCGTATTACCATCGGCACATCACGAAGCTCAAGCGCAATGGTGCCTTGCATATGATGCCCGGGAATCCCTTCATGATAAGCGGTAGTCGCCAGATCCCAGGTAGGCATATCCTGCATATCATGCAGCGGGACATAGTAAATACCCGGCCTGGTACCATCGATCGATGGTTCGGTATAAAACGCGGCCGATGTATTCTTTTCCCGAAACGCCTCGACCCGTTTTACGATCAGTCCGGCTTTTGGTCTGGTAACAAAGTAATCATCCAACTTGCCTGATATTTCCGCGAGTAGCTTACGGGTGTACGCCAGATATTGCTCTCTGCCGGTATCGGTATTGGGATAATAAAACCGGGGATCCTGTCGCAGGAACCGGAAGAAGGATCGTAAATCTCCGTCATACTTCAGCGCAGCCATGATCTGTCGCATTTCATCTTCAATCCGTTGCACCTCAGCGAGTCCACGCTGATGGATCTGCTCGGCTGTCAGAGATGTAGTGGTCCAGTTCTCCAGCCGACGATTGTAATAAGCGGCGCCATCAGGTAGTTTCCAGACGCCATCATCCGTGGTTGCCTTCTTTTCCTGTGCTGTCATGAACCGAACTACTTTCTTCAGGGCCGGGGCATATTGATCTGTTAACGCGGCTTGCGCCTGCTGCACCAGTTTTTCCCTGCGCACCTTCTTTATATCAAGCGCCGATACTTTCTTCCTGAAGTCCAGTAATAACGGGCACTCTACCTTGGTTTCCGTAATTGGTTTACACCGCAACTGGTTTTGAAGATTTTCGATGACTTTCCCAAACACGAATTTCGGTGGTATTACTTTTTTTCGTTCCCGGATCCTGAGGCCATCCAAAAGCTCATCAATCACCTTCGGCACCGCCTTGATACGGGCGATGTAGGCGTTCGCATCGGCCACTGAATCCACCTGGTGAAAATTGATCAGCAACGCCGCCAGATCATCGACCTCAGAATTCATCTGATTAACCGGATAGTTGTGGAATCGCCATTTGAAATTCGCAATATCCCTTTCCACGTCATACCTGACGATCCGGAGGAAAAGTCGACTCCGGTCTGACATCCTGGACGGATCAAACTGCAGCAACTGTGTGAGTTCATGCTTGCGGCGTTCCTGTTGCTGCATTGCAAATCGATCTGTTCGGGTATCCCATTTATCGTTATCAGTCTTGAATCCTAACAGGGTCTGAAATTCCGGGTATAATTTCAGGTTTGCAGCAAAGGATTCTTCAAGGAATGTTGTTAACCTGGCAGATTCATCCGGGAGCGCTGCGCTGTATGCATTTGAGGATACGAACAGTATAAAAAGCAGAACGGGCAGTTTCTTTACAGACAAACACATGATCCTGGCCTGGATGTTAAAGACACGCCTATGTTACTCGATATCCGGTAACAGCACCTTATTTGCCCCGGAAATGCGGCGTACGCTTCTCTTTCTGAGCGCGAAATCCTTCTTCCAGATCCTCGGACGCCGCACACGCCCTGGCGAGAGCCAAGGCCATTTTAGCATCGACAGTACCGGATTCAGCCTGTCTTACAATATGCTTCATGGCTTGTACTGCAAGAGGAGCCAGGCGAGTGATAGAACTTACCAGTTCCTGCGTTTTTGCTTCCCGTTGCGCCCCGTCTCGCACGTGGTGCACTTGCGCAGCGGGCCGATGAAGGCCGCCTCAGCCATCTGCTGCTCGCCACACTGGGCGCAGCGCACGACCGGCTGTGCCGAGCGCTCCATCCCCCGCTTGAGGCGGCGCACCTGCTCGCGGTTACCCAGATCCGGGGCCTTGGGCGGCGGCTGCCGTCGGCGGCGATCATCGGACATGCCTCGACTCCTCGAGAATCCCCCCGCAACGAAGAATACGCCGAATCGACGGCCGGTGTCGGGATCGAACGGCCGCGGCGATGGCGGTGGAGCGGGCGCGAGCGCGGCTCAG
>CAZNFE010000490.1:0-2416 GCA_964571945.1 uncultured Pseudomonadales bacterium | reverse complement strand
GACGCGAGATAATAGCCGGCTGCATACTCAAATTGGGCCGGTCTACCTCATGCAGCACGCCATCCACACGAAAGCGCACACGAAAAATACCGCGATAGGACTCAAAATGAATATCGGATGCCTTGGCATCCATGGCCCGCTGAATAGCATCATTGACAAACTGTACAATCGGAGCACCCGCCGCAAGATCCTGTAACAACGATTCATCATCTGACTGTGCAGCATACGCATGTTCTTCTTCCAGCAGTGAAAGCAACTGCCGAAGCTCATGACTGCCGACAATCACCGGCATCACCTTTCTGGATGCCATTTTCCAGATGGTCTCAGAGATGAAAAAGTCCATGACATCGGGCATGGCGATCCACAACGCATCATCCCGCTCACCCAACGGACAGGCGTGCTGATCAAGCCACCACTTGCGTTCCAGTCCGCACATCAACGTGTCATCAATATTCTCCGGAAATACACCCCAGTCCTGCAAGCGTGGTAAACCCAACTGGACGGACAGGGCAGCAAGCACATCATCTTCTGTACAGGAACCCTGGTTGACCAGCAGCTCACCGATTTTGCCCGAGTACTGCTGTTGAAGCACCAGCGCGGACTGGAGTTCACGATCATCAATCGCCCCCGCCTCAATCAGCATCTCTCCCAGGCGTTTATCGCTCATGTTCATATACACTCTGGAATATAAGGTGCCCACCGGAGGCCACCATGACCGTACCATTTACCTGATAGGATATAAAATATAAGCTTTGAAACAGCATAGGGAACAAAGCTACATATCTGGCGATTACTGTCAGTAATAAAAACCTGAGCCTTTCGCCTGACGTAAGCATCACCCGATAGATTACGGTCGCAATCGTAATTCATTACCCGGTTTTTATTTCTTGAATCACTTCCGCCAGCGATACTTGCCATGGCTTGATGACTGCACCAAAAACACGTTCCAGCCTGTCACAATGTAATTCTGAATTGGCCGGACGTCTGGTAGGCGTCGGGTATTCTGCTGTTCCAATCGCCCTGACTTTCCCGATTTCCAACAGCACCCCCTGCGACCGGGCTTCATCAAATATCGCCTCAGCAAAACTGTGCCAGCTTGTTACTTCCGGCTGAGCAAGATGATAAATACCCCATTTGCTTTTTGCCCGGGGAAGTATCTCTAAAGTCAGACGTGCAATCTCGGCAGCACTGCTGGGCTTGCCAAACTGATCGGCCACCACGCCCAGCGCTTTACGCTCAGCACCTAGCTTCAACATTGTTTTTACAAAATTATTGCCATGTGATGAAAACACCCAGCTCGTTCGCAAAATCAAATGTTTCGAACAGAATTCCCCAACAGCCAGTTCTCCTGCCAGCTTGCTTTCGCCATACACACCCAGCGGAGCCACCGGATCGCTCTCAACATAGCCATTGCCCTTGCTGCCATCAAATACATAGTCGGTAGAATAATGAATCAGAGGAATATCCAGATCAGCACAAGCGACAGCAAGGTTCTTCGGGCCATCCCGATTCACGGCAAAAGCAGCAATACGATCTTGTTCCGCCTGATCCACCGCCGTATAGGCAGCGGCATTCACCACCGCATCCGGCACAAACGCATGAACAGCCTTGTTTACCGCCTCCGGGTCGGTGATATCCAGCCCTTCCCGATCCACGGCAAAAATACTCCAGCCCAGTTCTCTGGACTGGCGAGCCAGCTCTGTCCCAACCTGACCATCACAGCCTGTAATCAACAATTTCATCATGAATACTGCGGTAATTTATGTACGGGGATTGAGGCCAGTAAAGGACCCAGCCGGTCTTTATCCGACAGCGACGGCTCTTTCATTGGCCATACAATGCCGATTGCGGGGTCATTCCACAGCACATGGCCCTCATCCCCGGGGTGATACATATCGGTACACTTATAAATAAAATCAGCGACCTCGGAAAGCACACAAAAACCATGCGCGAATCCGGCGGGAACCCACAGCTGCCGATGGTTGCATTCCGACAGTTCATAGCCGACCCACTGCCCAAATGTCGGCGACCCCACACGGATATCCACAGCCACATCGAACACTGCACCGGTAGCTACCTGCACCAGCTTGCCCTGTGGATGGCTCAGCTGGAAATGCAAGCCCCGCAGCACCCCTTTGCGGGAACGAGAATGGTTATCCTGCACAAACGTCACATCCGGAAAACCCGCACCGATATAACGTTCGCGATTCCATGTTTCGAGGAAAAAGCCGCGGCTGTCCCCGAACACATCAGGTTCAATCAGCAGTACTTCCGGAATGGCTGTTTCAATAATCTTCACCTACTTACCTTCCTTCAAGCGGGCCAGCAGATACTGGCCATAAGCATTCTTCTCGAGAGCCTGCGCCAACCCAAACAGCTGTTGATCATCAATATAATCCATCTCCCAGGCAATCTC
>CAZNFE010000489.1:0-2418 GCA_964571945.1 uncultured Pseudomonadales bacterium | reverse complement strand
TAAAAACCCTGAAGCATGCAATGCTCCAGTGAAATGCATCTGCAGACCGTCCCGAGCGATCCTGAATTGTGGCAATTCAAACCAGGAGTTAACGTATAGGTTGCTGATCAGATGGTTGGGCAAGTCCAGTGGATAGGGTAACTTAAACACCCAATCATTCGGAAGGAAACAACAGTTAATTAAAAACTGATGAGATAGTAAGCTGACAGCATGGTGACGACAATTAGAAAAGTGACATTCCTAGATGAGGCACATGGGGATGTTCGTTGCGCCCAATTGCTTGCTTTTTGCTTCCTAACATAGTTTAAGCTCCCTTCCTTTTGACCTTTAAGGTATGAGATATAACATCTCTTTATTGAATTATAATGCGTCATAATAGATGCATTATTGGATAATTACACATTTAATGCTTGATTTTTAATACATTACTATCTTTTGATATTGTTGCTAATTTTATGTATTATAATTGACGCATTAACTCAAAAATCGAACGTTAGTGAGTGAATAATGAGACAAAATGTGGATTTTTCTATAAATACAAGTGAAACAATTGCCGTCGAATTGTGCAGGCGTCTTGAAGAAATTCGGCTTAGTCGCAACATCAGTCAGGCCTCGCTAGCTCACGAAGCAGGTGTGTCCCGAAGCACTATTACCCGTATGGCCTTCGGGAAAGGGGTGTCGCTAAATTCCTTCATCCGAGTCTTACAAGCACTTCGCCTATCCCATCATTTGGAAGCATTACTGCCGGATCCCGATGTTCGGCCTGTAGAGCGAGTCAAGTTCGCTGGCTCAGAACGTCGTCGAGCAAGCCGAAAACGTAAAGTAGAAGGCACATGGTTTTGGGGGGATGAGGAGACAAGTCCGTGATTACCGCGAGAGTACTCTTGTGGAATAGCGATATTGGTGCTGTTACTTGGCTGGATGACCAGGAAATTGGTGTATTTCAATACACGCCCGAATTCGTGAACTCTGGGGTAGAAGTAGCGCCGTTGATGATGCCGCTTCAGGATGCACCATATCAATTTCCCGCACTTGCACGAGAGACCTTCAGTGGCTTACCGGGTATGCTGGCAGATTCTCTACCTGATAAATTTGGAAATGCGCTTATAGATGCCTGGCTGGCAAGCCAAAGTCGATCACCGAGCAGTTTCAATCCGGTCGAACGATTATGTTACACGGGTTCCCGGGGAATGGGAGCCTTGGAGTTCAAACCAACCATCGCCGACTCAGCGCCAAAAATGCGAAAGGTCGAGATAGATGCGCTTGTTCGATTGACTAATCGTATTCTCGATGAACGTGTGAGCCTTGCAGGTAAATTTTCCGAACAGGATGATAAAGAGGTAATCGAGGACATTCTCCGAGTTGGAACCTCTGCTGGAGGCGCTAGGGCTAAAGCCGTACTTGCATGGAACGCAAAAACCAACGAGTTCAGATCGGGTCAAGTACCTGCTGGTAAAGGGTTTACATATTGGATCATGAAATTTGATGGGATACATGGAAATAAAGATAAAGAAATCGCAGATCCACTAGGATTCGGCCGGATCGAGTACGCTTACCACCTAATGGCGAAACAGGCGGGTGTAACAATGACTGAATGTCGATTGCATGAAGAAGGTGATCGCGCACATTTCATGACAAAGCGTTTTGATCGTACCGATTCCGGCAGTAAGTTTCACATGCAATCACTTGGTGCCATGATGCACTTTGACTTCAATCGAGTATCTTACTCATACGAGCAAGCGATCCAAACGATTCGGCGCCTTTCACTACCCATGTATGATGTTGAACAACAGCTCCGCAGGACAGCACTGAACGTTATTGCGCGCAACCAAGACGACCACGTAAAAAACATCGCTTTCTTGATGGACCAAAAAGGTGGGTGGCGTCTTTCACCTGCTTTCGATGTTGCGTACTCATACAATCCAATTGGTGCATGGACGAATCAACATCAAATGAGCATTAATGGTAAACGTGACGAATTTGATGCTAACGATCTTATCATGCTGGCTAAGACTGGTGGAGTAAAAAAAACTGCCGCGAAACGCATCTTCAAAGAAGTATCAGACGCTGTTGGAAATTGGCGTTCACATGCAGAAGCTGCTGATGTTCCTCCGCGGGATATTAGCCGGATCGAAAAAACATTCCGTACCAAACTATTCAGCGCCACTTAACCGAATTCATTAATGGTCCTTTCTAAATATCAAAGATAGGCGCCGAGCACAGGTGATTTAGACCTATCCGTGACTGCTGAGAAGTCAATATAGTGGTTTACCCTACAGTAGGTTCCTCAGTCAGGGATCGAACTCTGGCTTTAACTGATTGATAGCTGACTCGACTCTCCCAGTCAGCCTCAGTAAACCCCCCATAGATGTCTCATCGCATATCTTTAGCACATATGGTAGGTGTCTAGTCGAATCA
>CAZNFE010000488.1:0-2422 GCA_964571945.1 uncultured Pseudomonadales bacterium | reverse complement strand
CAGTTGGTCATATTTCAGCAATCATCCTTATTTCCAGCAGGATCGTTTTGTCAGCAGCAGAAACTGGCGCTTGGTTTATCTGATTGGTCTGGTGATTGGCGCTTTTTTCTGGCTTGCAGTAAACAACTTCAATAGCGTACAGACTGCAGTTACCTGGTGGCAGTTGGCTGTCGGTGGGTTTATTGCCGGATTTGGTGCAAGACTATCCAACGGCTGCACATCCGGCCATGGAATATGCGGGCTGGCCTCGCTGCAGATGCCGTCACTCTTGTCGGTGATTATTTTTCTGGCGTCTGCGATGGTGTCTGCATCGTTGGTCCTTTACATAGGAGGAGTATAGTGAAACCTGTATTTTTCAGCTGTGTTCTAATCGCCGGTACCCTGTTTGGTTATGGCCTGTCCTGGGCCAGCATGATCCAACCGGAAGTGGTTCTTTCCTTTTTGCGTTTCGAGGATTTTGGATTGCTATTTGTGCTGGGTGCCGCAGCCCTGGTTACGTTGATCAGCTACCAACTGGCACCACGCTTTCTATCTAAACCCCTTTTGAGTGCTGTTTTTGGCACTCATCCGTCTGCGATGAATAGTGACACCTTATTCGGTGCATGTGTCTTCGGTGTTGGTTGGGGAATCAGTGGTGTTTGCCCCGGACCTGCCATCGCGGGACTGGGTGCCGGTAACTGGCCTCTGGCAATCACCGTTTTGTCAATGTTTGCTGGTGCTTATGTACAGGGCCGCTTGATGGAAGACTAGCGGGTACTACCAGCTATAGCCGAATTCGATTTCAAACTGGCGCATCTGCAATCGGACGGATTGAGTTGGATCGAAGGGGTTAGTACCCTTCAGGTGGTTTTCAGGCGCATACATGAATGCAGCATTGAATTCGCGATCAGCCTGCAGGCGCCGTGAGAATCCGAATGTAAAGTGTTGTTCGATTACGCCGAGAGAGACAATGTTGAACAACACAGCCTGTTTGCCGACTGGTTGATCGCCAATGCTGTAACCAGCGCGTAGAGTCCACTCTGGTGATGACCTTAGATTCCATTCAGTCCCCAGTTTAAAGACGGTCATCTCGTTCCAACCGAAACCGGCACCACGGCTGCCGCCGAGACAGGATTCGATATCGGTGCCGCCTGTTCCGGCAGTTGGGCACGCAAACAGATTTTTCATGGCGTTTCCTACCGAATGGACTTCGCTGAACCAGATATGCTCGATATCAAAATGTACCATTGTTGACTTGTTAGTCCGCCAACTGATACCCGCACGCAAACTGGATGGAATATCAAAACTACCGTGTTCAGCAAAGAGATCGCTGTAGTCATCGAAATCCGACATGTGGATTTTTGGCTGGTAGGCGAAGGCAAGATTCACAGCTTCGTTCGCCTGCCAGATGATACCTGCCTTGATGCCAATCCCGTATGACAGATCGTGGCCATTATTGCTTAGATTTTTGGGCATCACTGCACCACCACTTGCTGCAAACGATTTTGTAAAAGGTGCAAAAGTTTCAATGCCTGTGACTTCAAGTGACTGAATGGCCAGTACGGCGTCAATGCCAATGGAGATGGAATTCAGTTTTTTTGCATAGACGATATCCAGGAACGCCTGGGAGAAATCAACGCCTGTCGTACCGGCACCAAAGGTGCCCTGTAATGTCATCACGGGAGCAGGACCCGGGCCATCCGGATCGAAACTTGCCGTGCCACCCGAATAATCCGTGTTCATGCCGCCCCGGCCATAAAAAGCTGCGCCCATGGCGGAATTCTCGTTTAACTGCCAGGTACTCGCGATGTGAGGAATAACAAAATACTCTCGACTACTTTCAATGTGATTCGGCCCAACGGTAAAAGCACCTCCCTGACCATTTGCAAGGCTCCCTGAAGTTTCGTATTCGCGGCGCGGTGTAAACAGGGATGCGCCTGCTTCGATTCTGTTCCCCAGCAGTACAGCGGCTGCCGGGTTGTTGGCAATTGCGATGGCATCACCAGGGGATGCTGTTCCCGCACCAGCCATTGCCTTGTTTTTAACACCCAATCCATGGGTGTAGTAACCGTTAGTTGCCAGAGCCTCCTGGGAGATAAAAGCCGCCAGTATAAGAGTCCAGATCTGCCATTGTGCCTTCATATCGAATCGTCAGGTTGTAAGTTCGCACGCGAGTTTAAAATGCGTATGATCATGTCACCAGATGATTTTTGTTATATAGATGTACCGAATGGTAATGAGAGAATACCGGCAGGAAAATCATAAACGGGCGCCTAAGTTCGCGAGTTGTCAGGAAGTCTTCCCCACAGATAGAGTGTAAATATGCCTTAAGTGTCGTTCCTTAGCATCAGATTACGATATTTGGGGTCGGAGTAAGTACTCTGAGTATTTACTCCGACCCCAAAATATCCGACCCCAAATATCATCGAACGAAGGTCCTGTG
>CAZNFE010000487.1:0-2424 GCA_964571945.1 uncultured Pseudomonadales bacterium | reverse complement strand
GGCGCCCCTGCTGGTCCAATTCCAGATTGTCGGCACCGGTATGCACGGGGACAACCGCCTGCCTCTGGAGATTACCGGTACCGGGATGGCGCCCCAGCACAACCAGATTGCGGCCGGTGGTTTCACCGACAAACAACTGGGTGCCGTCCGCGGATACCGTGATGCCATTGGCGTATCTAAATCCAGACGCGGCCTGCCTGCCTTCGACACCATCGAAATAGGCGATGCTGGCCAGCGGCAGCCCCAGGAAATCTTCGAGCGTGCGCATAAGACCAGGCGGGAAATAGTGGTCGTTGGTCACGTAGAATTGCCGGTCACCGACCGCCACCAGATCGTTGGCAGAGAGCATGGCATCAAAGCTGATGGACTCGATGAACACCAGTTCCTGTGGCCCGGTCACCCTGAACAGGTCAACCTGATCTTGATTAACACCGGCATGATTGATCACAAACAACCGCTGGTCACCACTATCCCCTGTATAAAGACTGATACCGTGGGGGTGAAAACTACGCTCGCCACCGTTCGTCAACATAACGGGGCGACTGGTTGTTTGTTTCAAGTCCAGCGCATAAAGGGCACCGGGTGTATCCCTGCCATTGTTCCTGGCACGCCGATTATCGGCGGAGATATAAGCGATGCCGGACGTACGGTCGATGGTGATGTCTTCCGCACCCGACAAGCCACTGATCGCCTCACAACTACCATCGAAGTGAGGTTCAATGGTCACCAGCATACCGGCACTGTTTACGATCCTCACTGCCTGCACCAGCAGCGCCACCAGCACAATGAAGCCAACCATCAGCCATCTGTTAGGCAGCAGCAGGTGTATTCGCATCACAACGACCTCCAGTGTTGCTTCAGAAGCAGGTACCGAGGGTAACACGGATATCAACTCCGCCCTCCACCCAACCAGTTCAACACGCAGCATGTTGCAGTAGTCTGCAACAGTCTATGGGGTCAAGAGTCTATGGGGTCAAGTCTTGATATAATACCTTTTACGTCGCAGGATCGGGTGGCCTCCAAGAAAGGGGCACAAAAGGTATTATATCAAGACTTGACCCCCATATCCCAAAAGGTATTATATCAAGACTTGACCCCCATATCCTATCCCTATCCCCTATATACCATAAGCCCTGCGCAATGGCTCCCCGTCCGGGTCGTCTACCACCATTGGATTTTCATCAACGACAAGACAGGACCTGGTAGCAGAGTCATATTGAGGCCACTCTGGAAGACCTCCACCGTTTGGACTCCCTGTTCTGGCGAAATTGGCAAATGTGCGCGACCACACCGTTGAGATTTCCTGATTCAAAGGAACACTCGGATCATGAAATCCAAAACTGGCTGCACTTGAATTTAGCGCGTCGAAAGTAAAGGCCACATCACTGCCATGGGCGACGCCCAAGGGCGTGTTTCCAGGCACTTCGAAGCTATAGACCCAGCCACCGCACCCGGCACGCGATGAAGCTTCTGCAGTCCTTAAAGCGGAGGCCCGGAACAGGTCAAACCATACCCTCACCAGTTTTTCTCTGAGATCATCTGAGGGAACGAGTTGACCAAGGTGCGACAGGTATCTTTGCGCATCGCCATTGCCAATCATCATGCCGAACACATGGAGCATCAACTCTCTGGTTTCTGGCGGAAATACATCTGCCATAAAGGAACCCTCGTCCTTGTTGCAACCAACAATCAGGGGTACACCATCCTTGCCGTTGTTTATGATCGCAATACTAGGCTGCTCGGTAATGATCGTTCCATCAACGGCCGCACCGGCGTTAGCTTTTCCTTCAAGCTGGAGCGCGAACAGATCCTCTGCCGGGAGTTCTCGAAGCTTTGAAAGTAATTCCGAGCCTTCTGCCGCCAGGGCTTGTGACAGAGGTGTAACACTATCCTGCGGTGGTCCAATTACCTCACCGGGGCTGAATCCGATGGCTTTGTGAAACAGACCTTTGGCCGAAGGTGCTGCTAGCAGGGCCAGTACTGAACCACCGCCCGCACTCTCGCCGAATATCGTGACATTGTTTGGGTCGCCGCCATAATCTTCGATATTTTCTTTCACCCACCTGAGAGCCGCAATCTGGTCCTGAAATCCAAGCGATGCAGAACCGATGAATTCCTGACCTAAGGCGCTGAGATCAGCAAAACCAAAAACACCCAGGCGGTAATTGATGCAAACCACGACCACATCGTTTTCGGTGGCCAGTTGAGCGCCATCATATTCATTTGCAGAACCCTGGATGTAGGCGCCACCATGAATCCAGAACATGACAGGTCGACGCTTGTCATCTGTTTTCGGTGAATAGATATTCAGATAAAGACAGTCTTCGCTAAAATCGCCCGGAATGTCACGACCTGCAAGCGCCTCCGGATACGGCGGCTGATAACAGCGATTCGGGTGTTCCGAGGCTCCGGGCCCGGCGGGCC
>CAZNFE010000486.1:0-2425 GCA_964571945.1 uncultured Pseudomonadales bacterium | reverse complement strand
TGTGCTCATGCAGAGAAGTCAATTCAAAGTAGTGGGTAGCGAACAAGGTCATGGCCTGAATTTCTTCCGCCATAAATCGGGCACACGCCCAGGCCAGTGACAGACCGTCAAATGTGCTGGTACCCCGGCCTATTTCGTCCAGCAGCACCAGGCTCTCTGACGTGGCGCTATTGAGAATAACGGCCGTTTCAGTCATCTCAACCATAAATGTCGAGCGACCGCTGGCGAGATCATCCGATGACCCGATGCGCGTAAATATACGATCGACAGGACCGATTCTGGCCGATTGGGCGGGAACGAAACTGCCCACATGGGCTAACAGAGTAATCAGCGCGGTTTGTCTCATAAAGGTGGACTTGCCACCCATATTCGGGCCAGTGACGATCAACGTATGCTGCTGGGGACCCAGGTGCACGCTGTTTGGTACGAAGGGCTGCTGCAGCATTTGTTCGACGACACAATGTCTGCCGTCGATAATTTCTATACCTGGATCATCAACCAGCACTGGTCTGTTGAAGGACAAATTAACCGCTCTTTCGGATAGATTCGATATGACATCCAGTTCAGCTAACCCCGCCGCTGTGTCTTGCAATCTGATCAGGTGCAGCAGGAGAATTTCGAGCAATTCTTCATAAATCTTTTTCTCTCTTGCAAGTGCCCTGCTTTTACTGCTCAAAGCCTTGTCTTCGAATGATTTTAATTCAGGCGTGATAAATCGTTCGGTATTCTTAAGCGTTTGCCGGCGGATATACTCGGGCGGCACGTCGGCAGCCTGGAGCTTGCTGGTTTCAATGTAATAACCGTGCACCCGGTTAAATCCTACCTTGAGTGAAGCCAGGCCGGTGTTCTGTTTTTCCCTGGCTTCCAGGTCCAGCAGAAATTGCCCTGCATTTTCACTCAGGCCACGCAAGTCATCTAGTTCAGCATCGTACCCGGTAGCGATAACACCGCCTTCGCGAATCACAACAGGTGGATTTTCGATGATGGCGCTGGTTAGCAGTGCCACGACATCAGGATGGGCTGCGATTTTTTCTTGCAACAAAGCCAGTAGCGGATCATCAAATGCATCCAGGGGCAGGTGAAGTGAGGGTAATAAGGCAAGCGCATCCCGCAGCCGTGCCAGATCTCTGGGTCTGGCAGTCTGCAATGCTACCCTGGCCAGAATTCGCTCGATATCGCCAATACCTTTCAGCAGTTCCTGCAGAGATTCGTATCGATAATCATCCGACAGATACGCCACAGCACTCAGGCGCGCTTCGAGAGTCCCCCTGTCTCTTATGGGGTTGTTGATCCACCGATTCAACAAGCGACTGCCCATGGATGTGGAAGTTCGATCTACAATGGAGATCAGTGTGTTTTCATGACCACCAGCCAGATTGATAGTTAACTCCAGATTTCTTCGGCTGCTGGCATCCAGTGAGACAGTTGCTTCGCTCCTGATCACATTCAGTCCGTGGATATGCGGCAGTGCAGATTTTTGGGTCTGCTGCACAAAATGCAACAGGCAACCTGCTGCTTCGATTGCAGCAGGCATGTCACTGCAATCAAAACCCTCCAGATCCCTGGTTTTGAATTGGGAAGTGAGCAGTCTGACTGCGTTGTCATAATCGAATTCCCATGCAGGTTGCCCTCTTTTTCCTACATGATTTGACGCTGATGTAGGGTAGTCTTCTTCCTCATTCAGAATAACCTCTACGGGAGACAATCGCTGGAGTTCACTGAGTAATGCTTCTTCTCCAATCAGTTCGCCGATATCGAATCTGCCACTGGTTAAATCCAGACAGGCGAGACCGTATGTCCCGGACTGGTTCTGCACTGCAACGATCAAATTATCAGCCCTTTCCTCCAGCAGCGACTCATCTGTCAGGGTGCCGGGCGTCAGGATCCGGACAACTTTCCGCTCAACAGGACCCTTGGCCGTTTGCGGATCACCGATCTGCTCACAAATTGCAACGGATTCTCCCTGCTTGACCAGTTTTGCCAGATAGGAATCGACGGAATGAAATGGCACACCACACATAGGGATAGGTTTACCGGCCGATACGCCCCTGGCAGTCAGGGTAATGTCCAGCATGGCGGCTGCTCGTTGTGCATCTGCATGGAACAATTCATAAAAATCACCCATTCGATAGAACAACAGTTCATCCGGATGTTCGGCTTTGATGCGCAGATACTGGCGCATCATCGGAGTCTGGTTTGTAATATCGCTGGACAAGGCAGTAATCAGGAATAAGGTTATGAAAGTTATGAGTCTGGACCGTAAGGATTCTACGTCATATCTCAATGAGTGTCGCTAGTACCAACAGGCAATCCGGCTGAACATACACAAGCAGAGGAAAATAAATGTAAAAAAGTATTTGGCGCATGTAAATATTTATGAAATAATACTGTATATATAGACAGGTAGTTTAAATTGGCGAAGCCA
>CAZNFE010000485.1:0-2439 GCA_964571945.1 uncultured Pseudomonadales bacterium | reverse complement strand
GTGAGATGCAGTCGTGGAAACTGCGTCATAGTCCATACTTCCGCGATAGGCCTGTTCAAGAAATGTAATTGTGCGCGGGTCCATTTTCGTGAACAGCATGGGTTTTTGCTGCTGCTCGATCAGTTGGCAGATGGAGGCCAGCTGGGACTGGCTCTTGCTGGTGCAGAGCACCGCTTCGGCCAGACCGGTGCGGTTGGTGCGGTCGAAATCCAGTACTATTTCTCTATTGTCCAACTTGCAAAGTCTCGATTAGAAAGGCGCTGCCGCGTCGGTAGGGTTCGATGACAATTGAATCGCAGTAGTGATCATAGCCATTTTTTCGGAACAGTTGCTCCGTGATATGCATCGCCCTGGCGGCATAATCAGCATCCGGACGAATCGCTTCTGCGGTATCCAGCTCGATCACCACCTGCTGTGGTCGTACCCGGCATCTTACACCGGCCAGAGATAATTGATCTTCAAGCTGATCCCACAAAACCTGTTCCACCTCGTTGATGACCGGCAGCAGATTGGCATCAATCGCAATCCCTGTCGTGATACGGCTTGATAAACAGGGTGCTGCGGGCAACGCGTGTAAATCATGTAGTCCCAGCGACCGGGCGATTTCCCGCAATGCGGGTTTATCGATTCCCGCATCAACATAGGGATGCAGGACACGGTGTTCCCTGGCAGCGATCAGGCCGGGTCGATAGTCACCGAGATCATCGACATTGGTTCCGGACACCACTTGCAAATCGGTCTGGGTCGCAACGGTATCGTACAGTTTCGTTTTGCAGTAATAGCAGCGGTTCGCCGGATTGGCCACGTAGTTGGCGTCGCTGATTTCCTCTGCATCGACCAGATTTAAATTCCAGTTTTGTTGCCTGGCATACCTTTTCACTCGTTCAGTTGCCTGGCTGGGAACAGCCGGGGAGGTGGCATGAAATTGTTGTGTGGCAGGATTTAGTCGATGGGCGACGAATGCCAGCGTCATGCTGTCTACGCCACCACTTACCGCCACTGCCACCGGTCCGATGGATGCTAAACGATCTTCCAATAGTTGTAATTTAGTCATCAGGGTGCTGCTTTTTTACTTTGGTTAGTGCGACATCTTCTATGTGCTTGCGAAGTTTCTGCCGGGTTGTCAGGCTGCTTGCGGCTGTTGCGATGTCATCCATTGCCGCTTTCACACTGGCGCCCGAGGGTCGGTGTACGATCTTAGCATGATAAGTGCTGTCCAGGTCCTCTACGATAACTTCCTCTCGCATTAGTATAGACCGATTAATCAGTTTTTTGCGAACCCCGATGGTGGTGGTCTCATCAAAACACAATCGGATCAGATCGGACTCGATATCAGCATTCGCCAGGATCCTGATGGCATTTACCGGTCGGCCCTTTTTACCGAATGCCGGGCTTTGCAAAACATCCAGCACACCGGGTAGCCGCCGGATGCTGTCCAGGGCATTAGCCAATTCTTCACCGGTTTGATCATCCACCTCGAATTCTACTTCGAGCACCTGGTCGCTGAGCCATGGCCCAGTGGCAGTTTTATCAAATACCAGCACGCGCAGCACATTGCTAATGCCAGGCAATGTCCTGGTGCCAAAGCCGTAACCCGAATGGCTTAGCTGTCCGCCCCTTGTACCCGGACCGGCGTTGGGCGTCAGGTATTTCAGGATGGCAGCACCGGTTGGCGTAATCCGTTCCCCATCGATACCATCGTCAAAGAACTCGAAGCCTTCCAGCAGCAGGCTGGTGGCAGGTGCAGGTACCGGCAGGGCACCGTGAGCGGTTTGTACCTGGCCTCTTCCTAACGGTAAGGATGAAGTGCTCCAACTGGAAACCTGCAGTTCATTAATCAGATAAGCAGCGGAAATAATATCAGCAATCGAATCCCAGGCACCCACTTCGTGGAAGACGACGTCATCGATCACTTCACCATGAACAGTTGCTTCAGCTTCTGCAAGCAGTCCAAAGATGCGTAAGGCGATCTGGCTGGTCGAATCATCTAATCCGGAGTCTTCGATGATTTTTTTAATGTCGCTGAAATGCCGGTGCCCGTGTCCCTCTGCATCCCGCGCTGCTGAGACGTTAAATTTAGACCCGGTCAATGTACCATCGTCGATGGGCTCGCAGGATACGCTAACCAGGTCAGTAAACCCGGCCACCAGGATCTGCTCATTGAGACGTTCTTTCAATTCAGGGAAACAATCCAGCAGAGCGCCTATAAACATGTCTCCCGAAATACCGCCGACGACATCAAGATGAATATGCATGGTCACTACTCGTGATTCCGGAAACAGGCATAGTAAAGAAACTGGCGCGTCAAAAAAAGAGATTGTTCTGCTGATTACCAGCTCTGTACTGGCAATTCTTTACTAACGCTGAATGGCACTTACTTAAGAGGTTCATCGCTATGAATCGGTCAGAACCGGGAGGGAGCTGTCCTGGACTCGCTGT
>CAZNFE010000484.1:0-2450 GCA_964571945.1 uncultured Pseudomonadales bacterium | reverse complement strand
CGGTTGTGCTACCACCGAAAAGTCCTTTCCCCATCAGAACAGGGAATCTTGACTTGCTAGAAGGCTCTTCTACTCTACAGGCATCCGGAGAAGAACGCCTGCAATCTATCAACCCCGGTCTGGCAACGCCAGATTCCGAGCGTAAATATGTCGCTGTCAGACCGAATTCGCATGCCAGTTCAAGCCACAATCAGAGCTTACACCATTTTAATTGACCTGCAATAGCTGGCTATTTGTCTATTGGTCCAAATCAGCTGATTATACTCGAAGTGGTTGAAGGGAGCTTTAAATCAAGTATTCGATATCTCTGTTCTTCAGAGTGAACGCAGTTCCACGCGATTTTCCCGCTAACATTAAAGGGAGCCAACTCGGTATTGCGGGCGCTTTGCACGACCGACGCGCTTTATCTGGCTTCATACGGGGCATTTTATTCTGTTAGAAATTCCTTTAGATTGTTAAACTGCAGGGTCCCAAATTGATTTCGGCCAGGCAATTCGCTTATTGCCTTCCCTTACTCCCGCGAATGTTGACTATGAGCACCCTGCCCCCTCCTCTGCGTACCATGATTACTGAACTGGTTGTCACAGCCTCTATCAGCAGCACCCAGGCACAATTTGACCAGAGCAATCATGCCGTCATTTCCTTACTGGCAAGCTGGCTTGAAGATTGTGGCTTCGCGGTAGAAATCATTCCAATTCAAGGGAAGAAAAACAAGAGCAACCTGATCGCCACACTGGGAAAGGGGAGCGATGGTCTGGTTATCTCCGGTCATACCGACACAGTGCCATGTGATATCGACCTCTGGTCGACAGATCCTTTTGTGCTCACGGAAGCAGATCAACGTCTATATGGCCTGGGTTCCTGTGATATGAAGAGTTTTTTTGCCCTCGCAATCGAAGCCGTCCGGGATTTGAAGCCGCAAGATCTGGTACGACCAGTAACAATTCTGGCAACTGCCGACGAAGAAAGCTCGATGAGTGGTGCACGAGCATTAACAGCAGCTCAACTATGTCAGTCAAAATTTGCCATTATTGGCGAACCCACGTCCTTGAAACCGGTTGCACTCCACAAAGGGATCATGATGTTAGCCATCAGTTTGCAGGGGAAATCCGGGCACTCCTCGAATCCTGCACTTGGTATTAATGCACTTGAGTACACAGCGCCTGTAATTGATGAAATCATCCAGTTTCGAACAGATCTGCAACAAAGATATCAGCATCCTGCATTCGAAGTGACTTTCCCAACACTCAACCTGGGGTGCATACATGGTGGTGATAATCCGAATCGGATCTGTGATCATGTAGTACTTGAAATCGACCTGCGAGTGCTACCCGGTATGGAAAACAACAGCGTAAAAAATCAACTGGCGGACCGACTGGAGCGTATTTTTGACCGTACCGGGATTAGCGGAGAGATCAAGCTCCTGCATTCACCTATCCCGTCTTTTACAGCGATGGATTCCTCAGCATTACTTGCTGCTGCAGAAAAACTCACTGGTGTTAATCGAGAAGCAGTGGCATTCGCCACAGAAGCACCATTTCTCGCGGATCTTCATATGGACACTATGGTGATGGGTCCTGGCAATATCAATCAGGCTCACCAGCCAGATGAGTACATCGAAATGAAACAACTGCAGCCAACAATTGATATAATCCGCCAGATGATCAACAAATTCTGTTGTTCATGATGTTAAATGTGGAAGATATGAAACAACATGTAAAATGGTTCAGAAGCGCTGCACCATACATCAACGCGCATCGTAACAAGACCTTCGTTCTTTACCTGGGAGGAGATGCACTTGCCCATGAAAACTTCGAAAACATCGTCAACGATATAGCCTTGCTCCATAGCCTGGGAGTGAGACTTATTCTGACTCACGGAGCTACCTTGCAGATAGATCAAAGTCTGTCCGCGCGAAAAATCCCCTGCTCTTATCATGACAGTACCAGAATCACCAGTGCGCTGGCGCTCTCCTGCATTCAGGAAATTGTTGGGAAACTACACTTCCAGATTGAAGCCAGGCTATCCATGGGACTGGTAAACTCACCCATGCAGGGTTCGGACATTCATCTGGGCTCCGGCAACTTCATTATTGCGAGACCCCTGGGAGTACGAGATGGCATTGATTATCAACATACCGGTGTAGTGCGAAAAGTAAACGTAACCGCAATAAGCCAACAGTTAGATAATGGTGCTCTGGTGCTTATTTCGCCACTCGGTTACTCGCCTACCGGAGAGATGTTTAATCTGTCCGCACCGGAATTAGCTATCAGGGTCGCTACGGATATAGCGGCGGATAAGGTGATTTACTTTGATCATCGACAAGGCGTACTGGACAAAGATGGCTCTGTTATTAACGAAATCCAGCCGTCCGAGATCAGTACCACAATTTTGCTTGACAATGAGATACCCAAACAGCTGGAGTTGGCCGCGTACGCGTGCGAAAACGG
>CAZNFE010000483.1:0-2471 GCA_964571945.1 uncultured Pseudomonadales bacterium | reverse complement strand
TACTGATGAATTAAAATTCTCTGGTAACACTGAATCGCCACTCACGACCGCGATTTTCCATTTGCTCGTAAGACTGGAACGCGTCGCCGATGATGCCGGTAATCAGGTAATCATTCGCCAACAGATTGTTTACACCGAGATTTATGCTCCAGGTCTGGCTTGCATCCAGCCAGGTAACGTTTGCGTTTATCACTTCATAGCCATCACTCTGGCTGATTTCAGGTGTATTGAAGGTGTCATTGAAAAAACTGGAGTGGTATGACCAATCGATTCGAGTGGTGATCTGGCCATCCACCTCCAGATAGAAATCTTTTGAGAGTGCACTGCTTACTGACCAATCAGAAATCCGTTCAAAAGCATTGCTTCGATTCACAAAAGTGGTTGCCTCATCAATCGAAGTATAGCCTGCATCCACATAGCCGACAGAAAACTCGGCAAACCATCCTGAATTGCTCAGCGCTTTTAACTCCAGTTCGAAACCGTCAATTTCAGCGCTTGCAGCATTCTTTGTGACCGGAGCCACACTGGTGAATACCTGAATCTGCAAGTCATTATATTTGGTGTGAAACGTTGCGCCGTTGATTTTTAATCGATTGTTAAATCCGGACCATTTGAATCCCAGCTCAAAAACTTGCACGAATTCAGGATCAAAAGTGGGAATCAAATCAATATCCGGGGTTCCGGCAGGTGCAGTGAAAGGGGCAACAATAGGCGGGAAGACCCGTTGTGAAAAACCGCCACTCTTAAATCCCTCAGAATAGCTACCGTATATCATCAGGGGAATGTCAAAGTTGTAGCTCAGGTTGATCAGGGGTGATGTTTCAGTCAATTCAATTTCCTTTCTCAGGAAAGGCAGAATACGGCTCCCGGCCTGTAGAAAAGGAGCATCAAGTGCAGTGCCGGTACCGGCAAACTTGTTCTCAAAGATAATTTGGTCCGGCAGAAATTGCTTTGTTTCATCTGTATATCTTAGTCCGGCTGTAAGGCTTAGGTTCTCCGTTATGTCATAGGAGGCTTGTGTATAAAATGCCCAGGATTCATTATCAAATTTACCACCGCTGCGAAACCTGGATGCAGTAAAGTTGAGCAGATTGATATTGTTACCGGATTCTGCAAAATAGTAGCTCCCTGCGATCCATTGCAGCCGGGAGTCCAATGCAGATCCTGTTAATTGCAGCTCCTGGGTGAACTGGTCCTGATCCATCAAGTCGATGAATTCTGAAATTGTCAATGGTGAATGGTCTCCATCTCGACCGAAATCACTTTCCAGGTCACGGTATGCAGTAATCGATTTTAGTGAAGTATACTCATTAATTTGCCATGCTAGGGTCAGATTTGTGCCACGGATGTCCGTATCTGAGAATGCTGGAGCAGTACCCTGATTATCACCATTGCTTGCCAGGTAACGGTTGTCATAGCAGCCAGGCACAGCTAAATTCAGAGGAGCATCTGGTGTTGCACAAGGCACGGGCGGTCCACCTGCAGCAATGTTTGCCCCGATATTGTTTAGCACTGCAAATGGTGGCGTATCCGGATCAACAGGATTACCCAGATTGATTCCTGTCAGGTTGAGAGCCGGGCCGTTTTCTCGATCACGTGTTGCATCTGCCGTGAAGTTAACTTCCAGATTCTCTGTAGCGAGCCAACGCAGTGCAATTCGCCCGACAACCGTGTCATCATTGCCCAGATCGGTGCCGTCGGTTCTCTCTACATAACCATCTTGTTGGACAGCTGCAAGGTTAACGCTGGCAAATAAATTATCAGTCAAGGCAAAATTGGCGGAACCTCTCAGATTGGTGTAATTGTCAGTACCGTAGGCCAATTCCAATCGGCCATCAGACTCCTGGTGCGGTTCTTTTGTCGTGATGCTGATAGCACCCCCGATGGTATTGCGACCGAACAGGGTACCCTGAGGGCCTCGGAGTACCTCCACTCTTTTAATATCGACCAGGTCAAGGAGTGCACCAACGGAACGCGCGATGTAGACACCATCCAGGTATAGCCCAACACCCGGCTCTGTTGTTGGGAGAAATTCTTTCTGGCCAATGCCCCGTATATAGATCGCAGCTGCATTACTGGCGCCGCCAAAGCTGGGATTGTTCTGGAATACCAGGTTAGGAGTGAACGCAGAAATCTCACTGATGTTGGTGACGCCGCGATAGTCAAGTTCCTCAGCGGTAAATGCAGATACCGAAAGAGGCGTTTCCGAAAGTCCCTCTTCGCGCTTGCGTGCGGTAACAGTAATCTCCTCCATGACCCATTTGTTATCCGGTGCGCTGATTGCAGCACTCGAACCGGATAACCCCATGACAATCGCTAGTGTACAGGCAGATATCTTACTGGATAGATAGTGCATCTCCCCCTCCCAGAGGCAGAAAAATTTATAGAAGCTGGCCGGCTAGTTTACGTTTGGCAGTCGCTCCAATGATGCGTTAATAGCTTCCTCCGGATAAGCATAATCTTCGAGTTCA
>CAZNFE010000482.1:0-2493 GCA_964571945.1 uncultured Pseudomonadales bacterium | reverse complement strand
TATAGATCACCATAGAGTAGAGTCACAGACCGTTCTGCAGTATGCATCACATGGCTCAGGTAATTACTAATCTGAACCTTGAATAGAGTACAATGCGACCCCCGCAGGATGCAGTTATCTGCAGACTGAATAACGTCAGGTAACAGGAGGATTGTCGGTGCACTGCCCTTTTTGTGGAGAAAATGAGACCAGGGTGGTTGATTCCCGTCTCGTTGCAGAAGGCAACCAGGTAAGGAGGCGCAGAGAGTGCCTGAGTAAGAACTGTGGTGAACGGTTTACCACCTTCGAAACCGCAGAATTGGTAATGCCGCGAATGATAAAGTCAAATGGCGTGAGGCAGCCCTTCGATGAAGACAAGTTAGTGAACGGTCTGCAACGTGCCTTGGAGAAAAGGCCGGTCAGTGTTGAAACGATTGAATCCATTTTGAGCAGGATCAAGCACAAATTACAAAGTATGGGTGATCGCGAAATAAAGACATTCATCGTGGGAGAACTGGTTATGGAAGAACTGCGTGAGCTTGATGAAGTGGCTTATGTGCGGTTTGCATCTGTCTATCGCAGATTTCAGGACCTCAATGAATTCAGGGAAGAAATCGATCGCCTGGACAAGCACGCTAATAGTTCAAGGGAAGACAAGGTGAATTAAGCAATGGCCAGCCCTGGAGAAAACAAGCATAGATCGTTTATGGCAGAGGCGATCCGGCTCGCTGCCAGGGGTATGTACTCAACCCGGCCGAATCCCAGGGTTGGTTGCGTCGTTGTCAGGGATGGTGAAATCGTAGGTCGGGGCTGGCATCGGTTTGCCGGAGGTCCTCATGCTGAGATCTATGCCCTGGAGGATGCAGCGGACTCTGCCCGTGGCGGTACTGCGTATGTCACACTGGAACCCTGTTCGCACACTGGCAGAACGGGGCCTTGTTGCGAAGCGCTGGTTCGGGCAGGTATTGCGTGCGTGGTGATTGGCACGAAAGATCCGAACCCTTTAGTGAGTGGACAGGGAATTGCATACTTGAAGCAACACCAGGTAGATGTGATCACTCCCTGCATGGAAAAACAATCAACCGGGCTCAATGTGGGCTATACAAAACGGCATCGGCACAAACTGCCTTTTGTGCGTTGTAAATTAGCGATGAGCCTGGATGGCAGAACTGGCCTATCCAATGGATTGAGCAAATGGATTACCGGAACGGCGGCCAGAGCGGATGTACAGAAACTACGTGCCCGGAGTTGTGCCATGGTAACGGGTATTGGTACTGTACTGACGGATGATCCAGCCCTGAACATCAGGAAAGAACTGCTGGACGTCCCGGATATTGAATTGGCAACACGAAAACAGCCGCTGCGGGTTGTACTGGATAGTCACCTGAGAATAATGCCAGATGCAAAAATCCTGGATCCGGCAAATGAAGCCATTGTGATTTGCCGCGAAGATGAGGCTATTGATGCCAGCGTTAGAGGCCAGCTCACTTCCAAAGGTATAGAAGTAATTGGCATGCCATCGGGCAGGCAGCGCGGGGTAGATCTATTGGCAGTAATTCAGCATCTGGCGGAGAGAGAGTGCAATGAAATACTGTTTGAATGTGGTGCTCAGCTAGCGGGTGCCTTGACAAGTAGTGGACTTCTGGATGAATTGATAATATACGTAAGTGCCAAACTTCTCGGACACAAAAGTCTACCTCTGATCGAGCTGCCGAATTTTACTGCAATGGATCAGGTTACGATGCTTGAGTTTCAGGAAGTGCAAAAGATAGGCGACGATCTTAAGATTACAGCAGTGCAAAAATAGGTAGGGTATTATGAGTGTTACTATTGAAGGTGATTTTTCCGCATCTACGGGCAGATATACAATAATTGTTAGTCGATTTAACGGATTTATTGTGGATGGGTTGCTTTCAGGTGCCCTCGATACATTGCACAGACACGGCGTGCCAGAAAACAACATTACAGTGGTGCGAGTGCCGGGAGCTTTTGAAATGCCCATTGCGGCACAACAAGTGGCAAAGAAAGGTGACGTTGATGCCATCATTGCTTTGGGAGCTGTCATTCGAGGCGCGACTCCCCATTTTGATTATGTGGCGGGTGAATGTGCCAGCGGCCTATCCAGAGTATCTCTGGAAATGCATATCCCGGTGGCATTTGGTGTGCTAACTACTGACACCATTGAACAGGCAATTGAACGCTCTGGTACAAAGGCCGGCAATAAGGGGGTTGATGTTGCCATGACGGCAATCGAAATGGTCGGCTTGATGAGGAAGCTGGACGCTTGAGCCAAACTTGATTTATTCCCCCTGCGTTATTGAAAGCGAAAACCCCCGGCTTTGCCAGGGAGATTATCAGTGTCCATTCAAGGGTATCGTCAGCCACATGTTATGCTGCGATCTGTTCGCTTTCATCGATCATCAGCCCCATTGAGGGGCTCCTGATCGAAATACCTCCGGCTTTGCCGGAGGATTGTTATTTAATTTCGATGATCTGCTCTACCGGGCGTAGTTA
>CAZNFE010000481.1:0-2495 GCA_964571945.1 uncultured Pseudomonadales bacterium | reverse complement strand
GTCCTCACAGAGAATTCCAATCGATGCAACATGATCGAATCGCTTTTCAAAAGCTTCATGGTGGCCCCGTCCCCAGGGGATTTCACCGGTAACGAGCCCCTGCAAGGCCGTACCAACGGGTCCTGATCCACGGGTGATCTGCATGTTATAACCTCGTACAAATCCCCTGTCCAAATCCGTTTCGTAAAACTCCTTACTCAGGATACAGCATCCCGCGGGGCCCTTGTGGCTGTCCAATCGCTCCTCAAATGTACCCTGTACAAAACCAACCGGATGGAACATCAGGTTCTTGCCTACCAGCCCACTGCTGTTCGCCAGCCCATCAGGGTACTGTTTTGAACAGGAGTTCAGGAGAATTCTTGGTGTGCCAACACCGTTACAGGCCATCACCACCACTTCGGCTTTCTGAATCTGTTCAGCCCCGTCAGCATCATAGTAGATTACCCCATCTGCCATACCCTTCTCGTTAAGGGTAATCTCACGAACCCGGCACCGAGTTCTGAGTTCAACCCCTGCCCGGATTGCTTCTGGCCAATAGGTAATATCCGTGCTGGATTTCGCACCCTGGGAACAACCGGACAGGCAAGGACCCATATTCAGGCATTTGTCCCGGCCCTGATAGGGTTGCGAGATGATGGCGCTATCAGATGGCCACCAATGCCAGCCGAGTTTGTTATACCCTCTTGCCACCGTCTCACCAACCAGACCCAGCGGGATGGGTGGCAGCGGAGGTTGTTTGGGTGGATAGGCCGGATCGCCCGCCAGGCCGGAGACGCCCATCATTCGATCGTTCAGTTCGAAATAAGGCTCGAGCTGATCGTAATCGACAGGCCAATCCTCAGCGACACCATCCAGGGATTTTACTCGAAAATCCGATGGATGAAGTCGCGGGAAATGTGCAGCATAGAGGATTGTACCGCCACCCACTCCATTGAAATTAACAACCGCAATCGGTGATTCATCGTTATTGATTGGATAATCCGTATTACGCCCCCGGACATTGGGGTCGATATTGTATTCTTTGAACTGCTGGGCTTCCCAGTCCTGGCTGGTACTCGGGTACTCGGCAGAGTTCATCCAATCACCCTGCTCAAGACACAGAATGCGCATTCGTGTATCAGCGAGGCTCCATGCGACCGCAGCTCCGGAGGCGCCGGCGCCAATAATTAACACATCGACAGGATCATTTGGCATTATTCTTACCCCTTGTTGATGGCCGGGTGAGTTACTAGCCCGCGGCGGATTCCAAACAGCAACTCACGCCCTTGCCAGAATAGTATGTCTGAGAAACATGGGAGAAGTAAACCATCCATGGATCTCAATTTTGCCTTTCAGATTGCATCTCGATTATATTAACGACTCCGAATGTATGGAATCGCGCAAATATATGCCCATTGAGGACCAATAAATGAAAGAGTTTACGAACAAAGTAGCGGTAGTTACCGGTGCAGCGAGCGGAATCGGCAAGGCGCTTGTAGCCAAATGCCTGGATGAAGGTATGCAGGTGGTGGCCGCTGATATTGAAGAAGATGCATTGGAGCGGACGGTGGCAGAGTTCCAAAGCCAGGGCAAAAATGCCTTGTTTTCTGTACGAACCGATGTCTCCATCGAGAAAGAACTGTCAGCGCTTGCCGAGAAAACAATCAGCGAATTTGGTGCCGTGCATCTACTCTTCAATAACGCAGGTGTGGCTGCAGGCGGAGATATTCTGGAGAGCAGCCTCCGCGACTGGGAGTGGGTGTTGGGCGTTAATCTCTGGAGTGTTATTCATGGCGTTCGTATTTTCCTGCCCATAATGATTGAACAGGATTGTGAATGTCATATTGTTAACACTGCTTCCGGTGCGGGTCTTGTACCGGGATTTACACCCATCAGCTATACGGTAAGCAAGTATGGTGTAGTGGCACTATCCGAAAGCGTGTTTTTAGATCTTGAACAGAAGCATTCTAAAACAGGTATTTCGGTACTGTGTCCTGGCTTGATTGATACGAAGATCGTTGATGCTGAACGTAACAGGCCAGAAACTCTCAGCAATACAAAACAAGCGGATCTGGGCGATGGTTCGCAGGCTATTATGGATATGCTTACTCGGGGTACCGCAGTTGGAATGCCACCGGCAGAAGTCGCTGATATAGTATTCAAGGGCATCAGAGAGAATAAGCTCTATATACTTACTCACCCGGAACAGGCGGAAACTGTTATCGCAAAAGCAAATGCAATCGCAAGCGGCATCAATTTACCTGCCGTTGAGTGGTCTGCGGTTCTTGAGCAATTTAAATAACGATTCAGGAACCATGCGAGCTAACGGAATTTTATGTTCGGGGACTTATTTCCGACCGAGATAAGCGGCATTCGTCGGACCTGGATATGGGCAGTACCCGTACTGGTTTTTGCGATTTTTGTGGCGGGGGCGTGTGAGGGGGTAGATTGCGCCACCGCACACGCCACCGCGGCGCGGGACGCGAGCTACATTTTAGATCATGTGCATCAATTCT
>CAZNFE010000480.1:0-2496 GCA_964571945.1 uncultured Pseudomonadales bacterium | reverse complement strand
TATTGGCTACTGCGGTCGTGGTGCCGCGTACATGCGCCACCTCTCTGCCCTGCGCCGCAAAGCCCCGAGGCTTGCCCAGTGCCAGTTGATCGCCAAGTCCGATGGATGCCAATGACGCACCGGATGCAAGAAGCAACTGTGCTTCCACCAGATCGATACCTGTCACCTGCTCGGTAATCGTGTGCTCGACCTGAATTCTCGCATTGCACTCGATAAAGAAGTATTCATCAGTCTCCGGAGAAACGAGGAATTCAACAGTGCCTGCATTCACATATTCAGCAGCCCGAAGCAGTTTTATCGCATCCGCCAGAATTTTAGCTCGCAACGACTCATCCAGACCTGGCGCCGGTGCAACTTCCAGCACTTTCTGATTTCGCAACTGCACAGAACAATCCCGCTCATGCAGGTGTATTACGTTGCCCAGGGAATCCGCCAGTATCTGCACTTCGATATGCCGCGGCCGCTCGATCAGTTTCTCCATAAACAATTCACCATCGTCAAATGCAGCCATCGCTTCACTGCGACATCGCTCAAATGCAGTATCCAGGTCGGCAGCCGATTCAACCGTACGTATGCCTCTGCCACCGCCACCGGCAGAGGCCTTGAGCATTACCGGGTAACCCAGTTCGGTTGCGAGTTCATGAGCATCCGCCGGGCTCGCCAGCCGTCGCGTACTACCGGCTACCACAGGAATATCCAGAGACTGCGCCAGTGAGCGCGCCTGAACTTTGTCTCCAAACAAAGCCAGTGCGGCTGCTGACGGACCAATAAAGGTGAGCCCTTCAGACGTACATAGTTCAGCAAACGCGGCATTTTCCGCCAGGAAGCCGTAGCCGGGGTGAATGCTGTCACAACCAAGCTCTTGTGCCGTCTTAATCAGCAATTCCGCATCAAGGTAGGCGGCGACCGGATCGCTTGCAAAGCCATTTTGGGGCCCAATTTCACGCATTTCCGTTGTGAATCGGGTATGCAGCGAAAGCGCATCGACCGGTGCGTACACACCCACTGATTCCATGTTGAGTGCGGCTGCGGCCTTGGCAATGCGTATGGCAATCTCACCACGGTTGCTAATCAGGACCCGTTTCAGCAATTCAGGCTTTTCTTGAAGTTTGTTCATCAGTTCCCTGTTTGAATGGATAGTTGATTCATGGTGGATGGGCAAAATAAACCACACTATTGACGAAAGGGCAATGTTGTCTGCTTCCCAACCGCCCGTGTGTAATCCCCTGATTAACACATCTCCTCATACTGAACAGGTTGCATTCCGCTTCAAGATAAAAGTATATTCATCACTGGATGGACTGATCAGGCTACACGACGCAAACAGATTAACGGCTTCTTAATTGGCAGATCTTGGAGGACGGCATGGCAGAAACCAGGCTAATCACCAGTATTGAGGAATTTGAATCAGAATACAAAAAGGGGATAGGCCAGACATTGTCTTATCAGCCAACAAAGGAAGCCAATCTGGACAATATACGGCGATTCGGGGATGGCGCAGGCGACTATAATCCTCTTTGGCGAGACGAAAAATACGCAAGTGAGAGTCGCTTCGGCATGATCACCGCGCCTCCCCCATTTTTCTACGGAGTGAGTCTTGGCGTGATCGCAGGTGAAACCGGCGCCATTGATCGTGCCCGGGTATCCACGACCTATCTGCCGGTGAACTATGCCGGAGCTGAAATCGAGTTTCACCGTCCAGTGTGGCTTGGAGACCGGATCACGGCTGTAGAGAAAGTCGGACCGACCACCCGGAAAACCAGTCAACGAATCGGCCCGATTGCCTTCAATACAGGGTTCGTAACCTACTCTAATCAGCGCCATGAAGACGTTGTCACGGTCAAGACGCTAATGGCTCGTTACGAGAATCCCGGTGGCGCCCTGGAATACAACCGTGAACCGAAGGAACGTGAGGATATTCACGTGGCCGCTGATCCATTGGTTTTTGAGAGAGTCAGACGCGGCTCTGAAATTCTTTACTGGGAGGATGTTTCAGACGGCGAGGAGATTCCATCGCTGCAGAAAGGCACTTACACGGTTACAGAATTGTTCCTTTTCACCCACGGGGTTATGGGAACCGGACGAATCCCCAGGGCATACCTCGAGGCGGAGGGATCTTCCGATCTTGGCGGTGGTGGCCGGTTTGACGAGGAACACGCGCGCAAACGCCGTAACATGCCTGGTCAGTTTGACTTTGGCCCGCAGCGGGTTTGTTGGCTGAGTCAAATCGTCACAGACTGGATGGGTGATGCAGGAACACTTAAAAAACTGAATGCCTCTATCCGGCATCCAAACGTGGTGGGAGACACCAACACGGTATACGGTGAAGTAACGAAGAAGTATGTCGAGGGTGACAAGTATCTGGTTGAGTTGCAGGTTCAGAATCAAAATCAAGCCGGTCTGGCAACAGCGTTTGGTACCGCAACAGTTGAATTGCCGTCACGAGGGTAGCCCGAACAATTCATGAAGGCGGTGTGTACATTAGTCCGGCAGCCC
>CAZNFE010000479.1:0-2502 GCA_964571945.1 uncultured Pseudomonadales bacterium | reverse complement strand
CACCACATGCTGTTGAAACAGGGTTTCTACCGGCAGGTTGACTTTCCGAGAGGGTATTTAAAGCTGCTGCAACAGGTAACCTACGCAGGATGAGACAGTCCTACCATGGTCTGTTCCCGGTTGCTTTACGCAAGAGCTATTGTTGTGGAAATAAGGTATATTTCCGGTTCCTGATTATGCCCGAAAGGCAGGTCTGCCCAGGGTAATTTTATATAGGTAGCGACAGAGGAATACTTCATGAAAGGTACAGTACACTACGAAACACGTGGCGCTATTGCGCTACTCAGTATTGATAATCCACCCGTTAATCCGTTGAGCTCAGGTGTGCGCCAGGGACTCTATGATGGTGTAGAGAAAGCGCAGGCTGACGATCAGATAAAGGCCATCGTCGTAACCGGCAAGAACCGTGGCTTCATAGCAGGTGCTGATATTAGTGAATTCGGCGCCGCTGCGAGTGAGGGTGCCGGGTTGCATACGGTACTGGCCATGATGGAGAGCAGTAGTAAACCAATCGTTGCCGGGATAAATGGCACGGCATTTGGCGGTGGACTGGAAGTGGCCCTGTGCTGTGACTATCGGGTTGCGAATGTGAAGGCGCCAGTAGGTTTACCGGAAGTCAAGCTGGGACTGCTGCCGGGTGCTGGTGGTACCCAGCGATTGCCAAGACTGATTGGTGCCGAAGCCGGTGTCAATGCAATTCTGTCCGGAGATCCCATCATGGCTCCGGTGGCCCTGCAACTGGGAATCGTTGATGAGGTCACAGAAGGTGATGTCGTGGATGCAGCAATGAGTTTTGCGGAGAAACTAATCGAGGATGGATGCCCGACTCGCAAAATTCGTGACCTGACAGAAGTAATTGCGAAGGATCGGGGTAACTCAGCCATTTTTGAAAAGGCACGGAAAAGTGTACTAAAAAGCCGCCGCAACCAGTTTGCACCTGAGATGATCATACAGTGTGTTGAAGCAGCGGTGAATGCAGAGACCTTCGACGAAGGTTTTGCCGTGGAACAGGATCGATTCATGAAGTGCATGGCTCATCCACAACGTGCAGCACTAATACATGTTTTCTTCGGTGAACGTGCAGCCGCCAAAATACCCGATATTCCCACTGATACTGAACTTGTGAAGATTAGTAAGGCTTCGATTCTTGGATCCGGCACCATGGGCGGCGGTATTGCTATGAATTTTGCCAATGCAGGAATTCCTGTACGGGTATATGACAATAGCAGTGAGAATCTGCAGCACGGTATGAAAGTTATTGAGGGGAACTATGCTCGTACCGTTAGCAGAGGTCGTTTGTCCCAGGAGAAAATGGACCAGCGAATGGCGCTGATTACTGCGACTGAAAACTTTGATGAATTGGCTGATGCGGATATCGTCATTGAAGCAGTTTATGAAAATATCGAGCTCAAGAAAGAGATATTTTCCAAACTGGACAAGATTATGCCCGCTGGTGCAATCCTGGCGACTAACACATCGGGTCTGGATGTGGATCAGATCGCAGCCGCGACAACCAGGCCGGAGTCTGTCGTTGGGATGCACTTCTTTAGTCCAGCAAACGTAATGAGGCTGTTGGAAGTTGTGCGTGGCGAGAAATCTTCCCATACCACATTGGCAACGGCGATGGCGCTCGGGAAAACCCTGAACAAGATTGCAGTACTGGCAGGAAACTGTCCCGGGTTTATCGGTAACAGAATGATCGCCGGTTATAGCAGGCAGGCTCAACTTATGATTCTGGAAGGCGCCATGCCAGCTCAGATCGATAAGGTGCTTTACGATTTTGGTATGCCGATGGGACCGTTCGCCATGGCCGATATGGTTGGACTGGATTTGGGATGGCGGGCTCGAAAAATGGCCGGTGGCAGCAATGACGTGACTGCCAGGATTCCCGATGAGCTATGTGAAATGGGACGATATGGCCAGAAAAATGGCAAAGGTTACTATCTATATAATGAGGGTGATCGTACGCCGCAGCCAGATCCGGTAGCTGAAGAAGTAATCAAAAAAGTGTGTGCTGATCTCGGTCTGCAAACCAGAGAATTTTCTGATGAAGAAATTCTGAAACGATGTCTCTATCCGCTGATTAATATTGGTGCAAATATTCTGGAAGATGGTATTGCACTGCGTCCGAGTGATATTGATACTGTTTACATGAATGGTTATGGCTTCCCCGTGTATACCGGTGGACCCATGTGGTACGCGGATCAGGTCGGTCTGGAAAATATTCTAAAGGATATGGAAGCGTTTCAGGCTGAATTGGGTGATTTCTGGGCACCATCTCCATTGATCCGCAGACTGGTTGAAGAAGGCAAAAACTTCGCTTCTCTTGAAGGATAAACCTCTAGGCCTGGTTGTCGGTCTGGTGCTAATGAGTAATCCTCCGGAGTTACCGGAGGGTTACTATTGTGAGATTTACTAGTACCTGATTATTCATCGTCATCGTCATCGTCATCCGGTACGAATTTTGTAATGAAGCCGGTGTCGAAAATTCCCCGGTTGAAA
>CAZNFE010000478.1:0-2519 GCA_964571945.1 uncultured Pseudomonadales bacterium | reverse complement strand
TCTTTCGGCGCTACGGAGCAGCACAGGGGCGAATGAAGATACAATTACAGGAATGTGACATACAATAAAAACCTATATAAATCAGTCATTTAGTGTCATGTTGTTCGAAAGAGAAAACCATTCTGAACGATTGTGGCCTGAATCTGGTTACTGCGTATCCGGTTGCGAAACTGCAATGGAAAACAGGTGCGGGATAATCGTATGCAGCTTCGTCAACAGCGTAGTCGCTCTGAACAGGAAAAACAGCATGAGTGATGCCCATAAACCATGATTTCCAAACAGCTGGCTGAATATCCACCAGACCAATAAATAGAGCATGAGTGACACGATCATGGCATTTCGCATTTCAAGGGTTCTTGTGGCACCGATGAAGATTCCATCCAACTGGTAACAGAGAACCGAAAGAATGGGTGAAGCAATCGCCCATGGCAAGTAAATCAAGCAAGTCGCGATCACGCTGTCAACGTTGGTAATAAAACTGATCAGCCAGCCGCCCAGAAAATAGTAAATGGTCGCGAGAAGCAATGCAGTGATACAGGCCAGTTGAGTGGACAGTAGAATCGAGGTACGAAGTTCTGCTTTATTCTCACTGCCAACGGCGTGTCCAACGAGACTTTCCGCGGTCAACGCGAATCCATCAAGGAAGAAGGCAGCAAAACTGACCAGCTGTAGCAGTATGGCATTGGCTGCCAGTACAACATCTCCTGCCAGTGCACCCTGATTCGTAAACCATGCGAACGCAAATATGAGACAGAGTGTTCTGATCAATATGTCTCGGTTTACCCTGAATACACGAATGAGTGCCTGTGCGTTGAACAACTGTTCAAGCGGTACACGAAGGTTTGCAACATAGATATTCAGTGATCTTGCAGTCAGATAAATGCCTGCCGTTAATGTAAAATATTCTGCAATCAGGGTAGCACTGGCGACACCCGCAACACCCCATCCGAAACCCAATACGAATATAACATCCAGAATAATATTGATGCCGTTTTGTAGCAGTTGTAATTTGAGGGTCGTGCGTGAATCCTGTTTACCGAGAAAAAACCCAAGAATCGCAAGATTTACCATGGTTGCGGGAGCGCTCCAGATTCGAATATTAAAATAGACAGCCGCCGCATTCTCGACTGCAGCACTGCCATCAATCAGGTGAAACGCGATGGCCTGCAAAGGTACCTGCAGGAGAATCAGGATCAAGCCGATCGTGAGTCCGATCAATGCGGCTCGATAAATCGTCGTTTTGATCTCACCGGCATCTCCGGCACCGCTGGCCTGAGCGATAAGGCCGGTGGTACCCATGCGCAGGAATCCAAAGCCCCAGTAGAGAAAACTGAATATCATCGCACCGACCGCGATGGCACCGATAAGAGCCGGATCACCGAGATTCCCGATGACAGCGGTATCAACCAGACCCAGCAGAGGTACGGATATATTGGAGAGTACGATTGGCCAGGCGATTTGCAGTATTTTGATTCGGGAGACTGGCGATTCAGGATCAGGGGTAAATTGCATGTGCGAAATAATATCAGCAAGATTGACCGAATCCCAAAGCTATTGCGATGTTTGATCTATCCCATTAGCATTACATGCTTTTAGTCCCTCCAGATTCGCTCGTATTAAAATCAGTGGAGTATCATCACAGGGTTTTTAATGTGAAACCTGTGTACGGATTCGCGGGTCTGGCCTGGTTTTTTTGCTGGTGTCGAATATTGAAAAGTGTATTCAGTCCGGAAAGAAGAAGGCTCCGGGCAGCGAAATCGTATAACGAGATGGAGAAGTAGGTAATGAAAATGCCTGTTGAAAGACAGATTAAAGTGAATAGTGTGATGTTGACGATTTTTGAGTGGGGTAGAAAAGAGCAGGATACAATTCTGCTGATTCACGCTACCGGATTTCATGCGCGTTGTTGGGATCAGGTGATTATGGGATTGGGCGACAGGCATATAATTGCGGTTGATATGAGGGGACATGGCAGGAGTCAAAAAATGGCTCCTTACGACTGGACAACGTTTGGTGAAGATGTGAGCAGTCTGGTGGAAACCATGGACCTGAACTCTGTGGTAGGCGTTGGACATTCCATGGGTGGACACTCAATAACGTATGCTGCGGGGAAAGCCCAGGATCGATTCAGACGGCTGGTATTGGTGGATCCGGTCATTATGCCACCTGAATTCTATGCATCGCATAACGTCATGAAAGAAATGTTTCCGGAGGGGCATCCGGTCTTGAAAAGACGACAGCAATTTACTAATGCCGATGCCATGTTTACTAATTTTGCTGGAAGAGGTTCCTATGCCAGTTGGCAGCCTGCAGCGTTACACGATTATTGTGATTACGGCTTGCTGCCTGATGGATCGGCAGATGGATTTGTGCTGGCCTGTCCACCGGATGTTGAAGCCGCCATCTATATGGCGAACGCAGGCAGTGATGTGCATGATCTGGTAAGGAAGATAAATATACCAGTAAAAGTGCTGCGCGCGAAACAACGCACTGCAGAGAGGGACAGTACCATGGACTTT
>CAZNFE010000477.1:0-2520 GCA_964571945.1 uncultured Pseudomonadales bacterium | reverse complement strand
ATCCGTCATATGGGTGAGGGACCTAACGATTTCGCGGCAAGGGTGGCACAACAGCACCCGCAGATCGCTGACGAAGTCAGAGCAGTGACGGATGTCTATGTCACGCTTGCCTACAAAGATAACAATTTATTCAGCTTGCAGGATTTGAAAAAAGCAATCAGGAATTTCAGAATAAAAAATTTCGCGCTGATTACCTGATGACCCTGTGCTTTCAGCAGTGCCTGCGGTTACTGTAATAACCGCGGGCGTTGCCCTGGACTATCCGTCATTTGGCTTCTTGACCTCGTCAATATTGACGCTCGGAATAATCACCTGGCTCGCAGCCTGCTGGTAATTCTCAATCTGATGGAAATTCAGGTATCGATAAATGTCTGCCGACAGGGTGTTGAGCTGTTCGGTATATCCCAGGTATTCATCGGGTGCAGGCAATTTACCCAGAATAGCTGTGACAGCCGCCAATTCCGCAGAGGCCAGATACACGTTCGCACCATCACCTAACCGGTTCGGAAAATTTCGGGTGGAAGTGGATACAACCGTAGAATTTGGCGCAACCCTGGCCTGGTTCCCCATACAGAGCGAACATCCCGGCAATTCAGTTCGCGCCCCGGCCTGCGCGAATACATTATAAACGCCTTCCTCTTTTAACTGATGTTCATCCATCTTGGTAGGCGGCGTGACCCAGAGTCGGGTTGGTATACTCGATGATGTTTCCAACAACTTGGCAGCGGCGCGAAAGTGTCCGATATTGGTCATGCAGGAACCGATAAAAACCTCGTCGATACTCGTACCTGCAACATCTGAAAGAGTTCGTACATCATCCGGATCATTCGGACAGGCCAGCAATGGCTCAGTGATATTGTTCAGATCTATTTCGATTACTTCTGCATATTCAGCATCGGCGTCCGGTTCCATGAGTTCCGGGTTGTCGATCCAGTTCTGCATGCACTGTATTCTTCTCTCCAGTGTTCTGACGTCGCCGTACCCTTCGGAGATCATCCATTTCAGCAGCGTGATATTAGAACTGATATATTCGATCAGTGGTTCTTTGTTTAGACGAATGGAACAACCACCGGCAGATCTTTCCGCAGATGCATCTGAAATCTCGAAAGCCTGCTCGACTTTCAGATCCGGCAAACCCTCTATCTCCAGAATACGACCGGAAAATACATTCTTTTTGCCTTCTTTTTCCACGGTGAGCAGACCGGTTTGAATTGCCGTGTAGGGAATTGCATTGACCAGGTCCCGGAGTGTGATGCCCGGCTGCATTTTGCCTTTAAAACGCACCAGTACAGATTCCGGCATATCGAGTGGCATAACGCCTAACGCGGCAGCAAATGCGACCAGTCCTGAACCGGCCGGGAAACTGATTCCCATGGGGAATCGGGTGTGTGAATCACCGCCGGTGCCCACGGTATCCGGCAGCAGCATGCGGTTCATCCACGAGTGAATGATGCCATCACCCGGACGTAACGCCACACCGCCGCGGGTTTGAATAAAATCCGGCAGCGTGTGTTGTGTATTGATATCCACCGGCTTTGGATAAGCAGCAGTATGGCAGAAGGACTGCATGACCAGGTCGCTGGAAAATCCAAGGCAGGCAAGTTCAGTCAATTCATCCCGTGTCATTGGGCCGGTGGTATCCTGTGAGCCAACGGTCGTCATTTTTGGCTCACAATAAGTGCCGGGGCGGATGCCTTCCACACCACAGGCCCTGCCCACTATTTTTTGTGCCAGCGTGAAGCCTTTGCCTGAATCTGTACCTGACGTTGGTGTGCGAAACACGTCGCCTGGTCCCAGGTCAAGCGCGGTTCGTGCCTTGTCCGTAAGACCGCGACCAATGATTAACGGTATTCGACCGCCAGCCTGCACTTCGTCCAGCAATACTTCTGAACTCAGCGTAAATTCTGAAATCGTTTCACCGGACTCCTCATTGACGATCCTTCCCTCATACGGGTAAATGGAAATAACATCGCCCATTGCCATTTTTGATACGTCACATTCAATGGGTAGCGCGCCTGAATCTTCCATGGTATTGAAGAATATCGGTGCGATTTTTCCTCCCAGACAGACTCCCCCATTCCGCTTGTTGGGGATATAGGGAATGTCATCACCGAAATGCCACAGCACAGAGTTGGTGGCAGATTTTCTGGATGAACCGGTACCAACCACATCACCGACGTAAGCGAGCGGATGTCCCTTCTTTTTGAGTTCTACAATTTTTTCCAGCGGCGAATCCATTGCCATTCCGAGCATTGCCTGTGCGTGTAAAGGAATGTCCGGCCGACTCCAGGCTTCAGTCGCGGGAGAAAGATCATCCGTGTTGGTCTCCCCGTCCACCTTGAAAACAGTTACGGTGAGCTTCTCTGCAACTTTCGGTCGGCTGCTGAACCATTCGGCTTTTGCCCAGGATTCCATCACAGCCTTCGCATGGTTGTTGGTTGATGCTTTCTCAGCGACATCATGAAAGGCATCGAACATTAACAGAGTCCGGGAGAGGCAACTCGCTGCGATAGGTGCCAG
>CAZNFE010000476.1:0-2524 GCA_964571945.1 uncultured Pseudomonadales bacterium | reverse complement strand
GAATAGAACGGGCCCCCGATCGTCTCTTTATCACCGCTGGGGCATCCGGTGCGCTCACATTAACCTCCGCTTTGCTGTTGAATCACGGTGATGGGTTGTTGATGACTGACCCCGGGTACCCGTGTAATCGGCATTTTCTCAAAGCCTTCCATGCCGATGGGCAACTGGTACCGGTGACCGCAGCAACGAACTATCAACTGACGGCTGATCTGGTAGTACGAAACTGGCAGGACAATACGCGAGGCGTGCTGTTAGCATCCCCAGCTAATCCCACCGGTGCGATCCTGAACCGGGCATGCCTCACCGAAATTTCCCGGGTGGTCAGCGAGAAATGCGGATTCCTGGTCGTCGATGAGATTTACCATGGACTCACTTATGAAAAAACCGGCAACAGACGGATTCCTTCAATCCTTGAAATTGATCCGGATGCCTTTGTCATCAACAGCTTTTCCAAATACTTCGGTATGACGGGTTGGCGCCTGGGTTGGTTGGTGGCGCCTGCGGACGCAGTACAGGAACTGGAGAAGTTGGCGCAAAATCTGTTTATCTGTGCTTCATCGATCGCTCAATATGCCGGACTGGCGGCTTTCAGTGAAGCCTCTTTGCACATTATGGAACAGCAGCGAGAAGTGTTTGCCCAACGACGGGACTATCTTGTTTCTGGTCTTAGGGAACTTGGTTTTTCTGTACCCAATGTGCCGGAAGGAGCTTTTTACATCTACGCCGGATTGCCCGACGGATTCAGTTCCAGTGAACAATTCTGTGATTTGCTGCTGGAAAAATATCTGGTGGCCATTACGCCGGGTACCGATTTTGGATTTTATCAGGCTGACAAGCACGTGAGGTTCACCTATGCGCAGGATCTCGATCGACTATCCGTGGCATTAGATCGAATAAAATGTGCACTCAGGGAAACCGGTATCGTGACGAAATAGCGGGATAGAAGTGCCTTGCCTGATGCATGGTGCGCTTCAATGAGCATTGATTGTATCGCTTTTATGAGATAATGAATTCCCGGCATTTCAGGCACTTCGCATGACAACCGCATTCGTGCAACTCAGGAATTTACATCGCAGCTTTGAGGAGGGTGAGCAAACTCATGCCGTGCTGCAGGGAGTTTCCCTCACCATAAAGCGAGGAGAAACGATTGCTTTACTCGGACGAAGCGGATCAGGGAAGTCCACGCTGTTAAATGTGATTAGCGGTATTGATAAGGCCGATACAGGTACTGTGATCGTAGATGGTATTGACTTAACGGCATTGTCAGAGCATGACAGCACCCTGTTCAGACGCCAGCATATTGGGTTTATCTACCAATTCTTCAATCTGATTCCAACGCTCACGGCGGCCGAAAATATCGCCCTGGTACTGGAGCTAAACGGTGCATCCAGCGTCGCAATCAGGGAGAAAACCGATCTCCTGATTCAGGCGGTTAGTCTGGAAAGTGAAAAAGACAAGTTTCCTGATCAGTTGTCCGGTGGTGAGCAACAGCGTGTTGCTATCGCCCGAGCCCTGGTGCATGAACCAAAACTGGTGTTGGCCGATGAGTTGACCGGTAATCTGGATGCTGAAACAGGTCAGCAGATCCTGAAATTACTCCAGCTACTGATTACTGCAAATCAAGGCACCCTGTTACTGGTTACCCACAGTCTGGCAGTGGCAAGGACCGCTGATCGAATCGTGACACTTGATGATGGATTGCTGGTCGAGCGGGAGGGACACTTTGCCTGGTAACCATTCCGGATCAAGCTCGCTGCTATTTCGCAGCAGTCTCAGATTCATTCATCGTCATCCGTGGCAGACCTGGCTGACATTTATTGGTGTGATGCTGGGTGTCACCATGGTGGTTGGAGTGGATCTCGCCAACAGTAGTGCCCGCAAAGCCTTTGCGCTCTCGTTGGAATCCGTTGCAGGCACCGTGACACATCAGATTATTGGCGGGCCCCGCGGTATACCGGAGTCCGTCTATACCAGTTTGCGGACTGAACTGGGCTTGCGATCCAGTCTGCCCATGGTGATCGGTGAGATAACGATCAGGGGGCAGCACTTTTCACTGCTCGGGGTGGATCCTTTCAGTGAAACGAACCTTGGTCGTCATCTGGCGGGATTGGAAAATTCAGGATTGAGCCGTGCACTGCTTGAAGATGATTCGGTGATGTTATCCAGGCGCGCGGCGGACAACCTTAATCTGCATCTTTCTGATGTATTTGAGATAAAGGCATCTGGTCATACGCAATCGGTCCGGCTGGTGGCCGTATTTCCTTCCGATAATCCGGCCGCAACCGAGGGATTACTGTTCTCTGATATTGCAGTTGCGCAACGATTGATGGATCGATTCGGTCGCCTGGATCGAATCGATCTGACCCTTACCGAGGCTGAAGTAAAAAAATTGCGCACCTGGCTACCGGCTGGGCTGACCTTGCTTGAAAGCGAACGGCGCAACAACTCATTACGCCAGATGAGTGAAGCATTCCACATCAATCTGACCGCAATGAGTCTGCTCGCTCTGCTGGTGGCCGCATTG
>CAZNFE010000475.1:0-2529 GCA_964571945.1 uncultured Pseudomonadales bacterium | reverse complement strand
ATCCCTTTCTCTGAGTGTCAGCCGTGAAAATCATCCAATTGGCTGAACTAATAATGATACCGTGCAAACCCAGAGTGGCTACAAACCAACGTAACCAAAGCTGGCTATTTGCAGCAGCATTGGGGTCCATTTGATAGGCGATGAGTTGCGCACCTCGCAACAGACCGAATATTACTGTTAAAAAACACCACAATTCCAAATCTGAAACAGCTACCACCTCTTTGAACAGGTAGTAGATTAGTCCAACGATGAGCAACGTGGCCAACAAAGCAAAACGCAGTGACTGGTATAACAGTGCAGTTTGCTCCGCACGTATCGGATCAAAACTACTGTTGGTACCGGAATCTGCGGCTATCTCATCAATCACTTATGAATTCCATTTGCTGCTATACACCAGCTGTACTCTGCCGAAGCGTAGTAGTTCGCCAATCCTTCTCTTTTTTGGCTATATTAATTGTTATGAATCTTGTATTTCTCGTGCCCACTGAATAACAGACCTGATCCATAAAGGAACATAATCTTTCCAGAGGCGGAATCTGACACAAGATTGGGAGATATCCTACAGAACTTTGAACTAAATCTCATTATAGTAAGTTGGTTCCTGTCCGTATGCGACCCAAGGCAAATTTCGGTGTTGGAATGAGGGAAGCTCTGATGAGAAAACTAAAACAGAAAAAGAGGCAACGATAATGGCAGTTACGTGGCGCATTACTTTAAGAATCTGGTGGAGTATTTCCTGGCGATGCACGGCTTATAGCGCATTGCTGGTGTTGGTTTTAGGATTTTTCGGTGGTCTGATTACAGCACTAATGAAATTGAACATTGATATTTCGCAGCTTCCACTGGAGCTATTGTACCTGGTCTCAGTACCTGTATCGATGCGAGTTCTCCACCAGACTCTCAATAAGCGATTTAGAGAATTTACGATAGCAATTGTGCCCATCGAAGATCACTAGACCATACTTGCCGCATCCTGGATGAGCCAGATATTCATTTCTATCAGAATTGAAATGACGCACGTCCAGGATGTCTGCATTTTTTTGCTTCAAATCAAAAAGAATGCGATTAGTAGCAGGCAGCGACTGTTATTCATGCGTATTGTCTGAAGATTTGTCTAGAATTACACGTAGAATCACAAGCTGGTGTTTTTAGAGAGCATGATTGTCCAGGGAGAAACAAGATGAGTGACAACGTATATATACTCGGTGTGGGAATGATCAAATTCGGCAAAAACTTTGATCAGAGCATGAAGCAGATGACGGGTGCATCCATGCAGCTTGCCCTGGACGATGCGAATCTATCCAAGGAGGACATAGAGGCTGCCTGGTTCTCCAATTCGGGTTGGGGCTCTTCTCAATTCCAGCATTCAATCCGTGGTCAGGTTGCATTAACACCACATGGATTAAACAACATCTCGATTATCAATGTTGAAAATGCCTGCGCAAGCGGTTCTACGGCCCTGCATTCTGCATGGATGGCTATCAAATCAGGTGTGTATGACTGTGCTCTGGCAATCGGAACGGAGAAAATGTATGTTCAGCCGGATCCACGCTGGGCTGCCAAAGTCGACGGCTTTATCTCCGGTACAGACGTCGAGGAAACTCTGGGCCATATCGATGAGGTTAAAGCTGAGGCGAAGAAACGCCGGGCAGCCGCAGAGAAGGAAGCAAAAGAGAAGGGCATTGAGTTACCTGAAGACAAGGGTCATTCTATTTTTATGGATTTCTACGGTGCGGGAGCAAGGCGCCACATGGAAGCATATGGCACCACCCAACGCCAATTAGCGGTCATCGCTGCCAAGGCACATAACAATTCGACCATGAATCCCCTGGCTCAATATACTTTCCCACAAACAATCGAACAGGTGATGGCTGATCGGGAGATTTCATATCCACTAACACGAGCCATGTGCGCTCCCATCGGTGACGGATCTGCAGCAGCCATTGTCGTGAGTGAACGCTTCCTTACGCAGCACCCCTCGAAGCGCGCTGTCAGAATACTGGCTTCCATTCTGCAATCAGGCAGCCGCGGAGATGACAGTGATTCTGCCGAGAGAGCTGCGAATATGGCATTCGAAAGCGCAGGATTAGGTATAAGCGATGTTGATGTACTCGAAGTTCACGATGCAACCGCATTCGGCGAACTGGTACTCACCGAACGGTTGGGCATATGCCCGGTGGGAGAGGGTGGACCCTTCGCAGAAAGCGGCGCCACATCTCTTGGTGGACAAATTCCAATCAATCCCTCCGGCGGTTTGATGTCTCGCGGGCATCCAATCGGGGCATCCGGGCTCGCTCAGACTTATGAGCTGATCACCCAGGTGAGAGGCGAAGCTGATAAGCGCCAGGTAGAAGGTGCGAAAATTGCCATGGCAGAAAACGGTGGCGGCACGATTGGCAACGGTGAAGCCTCCATGGCAATTCATATCTTCGGCAGCTAGCGAAGTTCTGAACAGGCGCATATTTACTGCTGGGCAACCGGCATCAACCTGACTCACTTTGCAACCGGTTGGCTGCCTGCTACTACCAC
>CAZNFE010000474.1:0-2546 GCA_964571945.1 uncultured Pseudomonadales bacterium | reverse complement strand
ATTATTTGTCTGTCTCACGGCAAGATGTAGTCAATTGCAGCGAATACCGGTCACGCGACAATGTCAGCTAACTGCAGTCGCTAACCTCAGGGCTCAACCAGAATCTTTATTTCCTGATTGCCCGGAGTGGTCAGTGCAGCAAATCCATGCGCATCGATCTCATCCAATGGAATCTTGCTGCTGACGATCGTTTCCGGTTGGATTTTATCTTCGCAGGCCCATTCCAGTGCCTGGTCCATGTCGATGGAGTTAGTCCCGATCATGGTTATTTCACGACTGACAAATCCAAGCATGTGAACAGGCACCCGCTCGGTAAAAATCCCGTGCACGACAACACGTCCTTTATACCGTGTGGATGCCAGGCAGTCTTTCAGACTTGCTCCGACGCCAACCGCTTCAATGGCAACATCCACGCCTTCACGATTGGTTAGTTCCTTTATCTGGTGGGGTACCTTGACTTCGAATGGATTAAAGACAGCCGTAGCGCCCATTTCTTCAGCCTTTTTTGCTCGTTGTTCAAGCATCTCCGTCATATAGACGGTCTTGACACCGATCGCTTTTGCCGCATTGAGAAACGAGAGACCGATCGGGCCAGCACCAGCTATCAGGACGACATCATCCGGGGTTACGCCACCCCTTTTCATGGCATATGCAGTACCCGCTAACGGTTCCAGAACAGCGGCTCTTTCCCAGCTGATGGCATCATCCAGCTTCCGGACCCTGGCTGCTCCAGTGGTCAGATATTCGGCATAGGCGCCCGGTCCAAAAGCCAGCACTCGGTCCCCGGGTTTCAATGCAGTTACTTCGGTACCGGTAGCGACAATTTCACCGCATGCCTCATGACCCCAGGAACTGATTGGAAAAGGTCCATGCAGGTATTCGTGCACATCCGATCCGCAAATGCCGCAATACTTGATCTTTATTCTAACGTCTTGCGGACCCGGATCAGGACTTTCCACCTGCTCAACCCTGATATCTCGTATGCCGTGGTAGTTAGCTCGTTTCATTTTATTCCCCTGCCTCCGCGCAAAAAAGCACTGCTCGAATGACCAGTGCTTTTTTGATGCCAGCGGTTGCTGAACAGATATTGTCTATACACCAAAATCCCAGGATAGACCGGCGTGATATCGCTTCAGGACATTCTTGGCAATCAGGATCTTATGCACTTCATCGGGACCATCGGCAATGCGCAAGGTTCTGGCGCCGAGGTACATGCCGGAAAGCGGCGTATCACCAGAGACACCCATCGCACCATGCACCTGGATAGCACGGTCCACAACCCGATGCATAGCATTGGGTACGAATATCTTGATTGCTGAAATATCCGTGCGTGGATCGCCACCGGAATCGATCACTTCTGCGCAGCGAATGGTCATCAACCGTGACGCCTGAATATCCATATAGGAATCGGCGATGAATCCCTGGATAAACTGCTTGTCTTCCAGCATTCCACCGTGCACTTTTCGCTCGGTTGCTCTCTTAACCATGAGATCAAAAGCTCGCCACATCTGGCCGACACAGTTCATGCAATGGTATACACGGCCAGCGCCCAATCGATCCTGTGCTGCCGCATGACCAGTACCCCGACTGCCCAGCTGGTTCTCAAGCGGCACACGACAATCCTTGTACACAATCTCGCAATGACTGCCACCCGTATGACCCCACACAGGTACAGCACGCTCAATCTCAAAGCCCGGAGTGTCTGTGGGTACGATGATCTGAGTCATCTTTTCATTCACCCCACCGCCCTCACCTTCCACTTCAGTACGGCACATCACCAGTGCCCATGCAGCATTCTGACCATTCGAGGTGAACCATTTGCGTCCGTTAATCACCCACTCGTCGCCATCTTTGACCGCGGTCGTCTGTAGAGAACGAGGATCTGAACCCGGATTGTCCGGTTCTGTCATGGAAAAACAGGAGGTCTGCTCACCCCGAATCGTCGGCTCAAGAAACTTTTTCTTCTGCTCTTCGGTACCGTATTTGATCAGTACGCTTTGATTCCCGGATGTCGGTGCCTGCACGCCGAAAATATAGTTTGACCAGGGACTCCAGGCCAGAATCTCGTTCATATAGGCATGACCCAGAAAGCCAATACCCATCCCGCCATATTCCTCCGGGAGGTGCGGTGCCCACAAGTTGGAATCCTTTACATAGGCGCGCAGATCGTGGATTAACGCCAGCCGTTCGGCTTCCGGAAGCGCCCCGGCGAGATTCTCTTCATTGGGGATGACATGTTCGGATACGATCTTGGCTGTATCCAACCTGAGCTGATTAACCTCATCTGGTAATGAGGGAATGGGTGCAACCGCGAGGGTTGCAAAACTGGGTATTGCCATGGTTCTCTCTCCTAAGCGGACCCTGGTTCCGGCGACTTGCCGTCACCCGATTGATCCTGATACATGTATAAAAACTTTTTCTTTCACGCTAAAAATACTACGAACGACGTCATTATTCCACGGTCGAATCACGTTTTGTCCGGATCCACCTGCTATCAGTTACTACTGCCAAGAGCCGTCTTTCGTCACTTCTTGTTTCCTGTTCAT
>CAZNFE010000473.1:0-2567 GCA_964571945.1 uncultured Pseudomonadales bacterium | reverse complement strand
GCAGGCTTGTCAGAGACTCGCTGTGAACCCGTCCGTGGGCGCTCCTCACAGACGTCCTGCCTAATTTATCTGGGCATCGATCAGATACGGGCCTTCCATAGACAGACTCTCTCCTAACGCGGCTGCAAACTCTTCTGCTGTGCGCACTATTTTACCCGGTACACCCATGCCACCTGCCATCTGTACAAAATCCAGGTAAGGATTCCCCAGATCAAACAGGCGAGCGGCGCGTTCCCCGACCTCATTTACCCCCAGTCGCCGATATTCGGTATCCAGAATTCCATAACGACGATTGGAAAATACCACAGTAGTGACATCAAGACTCTCTCTGGCCTGAGTCCATAGAGCCTGTATCGTATACATTGCCGCACCATCACCCAATAGTGCAAAAACCCTGCTCTCAGGACTGGCAATGGCTGCCCCGACCGATGCCGGTCCTCCCTGCCCGATAGCCCCGCCAGTTAAGTTAAGCCAACTATGCGATGCAGCTCTCTGACAAGGTTCAAACGCCGCGCCTCCGCCACCGGAATCGCCACAGATAATCGAATTTTCAGGGAGCATGTTGGCGATCGTTCGCGCAATAGCGCCAACTGACAAATGACCGGTTGGTAAATCGGGACGTTGTAATTCATACCGTGCGTAATCATCCACAGGTGCCTTCAATCTGTCAGCCAGAGACTCCAGTGCGCACACAATATCCTCTTCTCCAGAAGCGAGACGCTGTACCTTGCATCCTTCGGGAACCAACAGACTCGGCGTGTTCTGGTAGGCAAAAAAACTAACCGGTGGTTCAGCGCCAGCGAGGAGAATGCGGGTTGATCCTGCCAGTGTCGCCAGCACATGTTCCGGGAAATACGGCAGACGATTCAGTACCGGACTACCGGGACCACCATCAATTCGGGCACTGAATGTTGCTCCAAAAACCTTGCAACCGGTAACTGCCGCAATTCTGTTCGCGGCAATCAGCCCTTGCCTGGATACCCCAGTCTTATCGACCAGAATAACCGTGTTGGCATCGATATTCCCGGCTGCTTTTTCAATCACCCCGTCACTTACAATCGCTCTCGCGGGAGCTTCTGATGTTGTGGCAATTTCATCTGATTCACCCCAGGCCGCTTCCACCGGTATGATCATCGTTGCTATCTGCCCTTCGGAACCAGGCTTTGCTGTCAACGCAGAGATATAAGCTTCCGCACCATCTCGCGCCAGACTTGTAGGTGTTGAATCTGATTTGATCCAACTTGACACATTTCTGGCAAGCGTGTCGATATTTGATGTCAGAGGTGCATCGTATTGAATATGGTAGCTAGCATGATTGCCAATCAGATTAATGATGGGGCTGGCAGCTCGCCGGGCATTGTGCAGATTAGACAATCCGTTAGCCAGGCCTGGACCCAGATGCAACAATGTCGTTGCCGGTTTTCCGGCCATGCGGCCATAGCCATCTGCAGCGCCCGTACAGACTCCTTCAAACAATGCAAGGACCGGCCGTATGTCTGCAACACTATCCAGCGCCTGGACCAGATGCATCTCAGATGTTCCCGGATTTGCAAAACACACTTCATTTCCAGCCCTGGCCAATGTTCTGATTAGACTCTCTGCTCCGTTCATATCTGCTTCTCTGCTATCTTCTCTGGTCTTGTCACAAATTATTCCCTGTCTCGACATCATACTAGGGAAAGGATCCGAAAGTCATGAGCCGAAGGTAATTCTGATTAGCATCTCTACAATCAGAACTCCCGCTGGAATTGAAGGGAACCAGAATTGTCAGATAACAATCCACTGACAAAGTCGGGGGTTTTCACTTTCAATAACAATCCTCCGGCAAAGCCGGAGGTTTTCGCTCTCAATATGTAGAGAATGTTGAGCCAGGGCTGCCAGCGTACTTATTTGGGTCGGATCAAGGTGAATTATGCTTTAGATACTCCTCCAGATCATCCGCACCGCCAACAAGGCGACCAGCAATAAAAATCTGAGGCACTGTACCGGAACCAGCAAGGCCTCGCAGTGAATGCTGAGTGATGTCCCGACCGATTTGAATTTCTGCAAACGCAAGATGACTGGCATCCAGCATGGCTTTTGCCCTGGCACAATGCGGGCATCCGGCACGAGAAACGACAGCAATACTTTCCGGTACTCTGGCATCCGGGTTCACATAGTTCAACATCGTATCTGCATCGGACTGGCCAAACGGGTCACCTTCAACTTCCGGTTCAATGAACATCTTTTCAATCACACCGTCGCGGACCAACATGGAATACCGCCAGGACCGTTTACCAAAACCGATTTGTGATTTATCCACCAGCATATCCATGCCCTGAGTAAACTCACCGTTGCCATCTGGAATCAGTCTTACATTCCAGGCATCCTGGTCTTTTTGCCACTGTTCCATAATGAAACCGTCATTCACTGAAACACACACAATCTCATCGACGCCATTGTCGCGAAATGTTTTTGCCAGCTCGTTGTAGCGTGGCAGATGTGTGGCGGAGCACGTGGGCGTAAATGCACCGGGCAATGAGAATAGCACCACTGTTTTACCATCAAATATCTCGGCGGACGTTACA
>CAZNFE010000472.1:0-2574 GCA_964571945.1 uncultured Pseudomonadales bacterium | reverse complement strand
GAGTTGCTGCTTTATCCGCCATTAGCCGGGTGGACTATTTTCGCGCCTGCACTTACCAGCTGCCGCGTGATATCTTCGAAAAAACAGGAGAACCTACAGACAAAGAATCTACACTCCGATGCACTCTATAGCAGCCACCAACCCAACACTCTTCTCCTGGGACCATTTCGAGCAAACAACCCCGGAACTCAAGCGATTTGAGCTGGCAAAACAGTATCTCCCGGATGAGGAGATCAGAGTATATGCACTATAAACGCCCTATTCATAGAGACCGGCAACTACACTTTGGCAACTACAGGTTACTTCCAGCAGACTAGCAGGAATTGGAAGGGAGATTACAGCAGGATGACCTGTATGCTGATTAGGCTACAAACCGTACTCGGTTCTGGCAATAATGCTGTCCTGCAAATCTTTGTGCAGATCCACAAACCGCGCGTTATACCCTGCCACCTTGACGGTCAGGTCTTTGTAAAGCTCGGGTTCTTTTTGCGCGGCCTTCAATATACTTGAGGAAACAACATTGAACTGAACATGATCTACCTTCTCGTCAACGAAGACCCGGATCAGGGCAGCCAGCCTCCTGACCCCTTCATCTTTCTCAAAGACAACCGGTTCCAATCTCAAGTTAAGGCTCTGTCCCTGGTTTACTTCCGCGTTGTTGACTTTGCCGACGGATTTGAGGACTGAGGTCGGACCGTTCACAGCACTCCCTGCAGTTGGCGAGGTTGCCTCGCAGAGCGGTTCTCCGGCGCGTCTTCCCGAAGGCAGCGCACCGACTCGCTTACCGACACTCACGTAGCTGGCACTGGGGACCTCTGTAACCAATGTGCAGCCACCGTAAGTGCTCTTGTATTTTTTTGCTTCCTCGTTGACCGCATGAGTAACCCAGGCCACTTGCTCGTCCACAAAATCATCATCATTTCCAAACTTGGGAACATCAAGGCACATCTTGTCGATCTTCTCAAAGCCGCTAAAGTCATTATCAAGCGCGTCACATAGTTGCTCCATGGTGATTCTGTGGTCGTCAAATACCAGTTTCTTGATGGCGGCTAATGAATTACCGGCATCAATTCGACCCCATGTCTGTACTGAGTGGACGTTGTAGCGAGCGCCGCCTTCTTCTTTGGAGATTCCCTTTTCAATGCAGTCGTCAACCATTGCTGAATTGAATGCTTTTGGCGTCAACGCCCTCTCGGCCATGTGCGAGCCAATTATCCCGTTCTTCACTTGCCAGGCCAATTGCCTGGCATAGGCATCTCTCACCTCTTCGAAGGATTGAAACTGCCTTGGGTCGCCGGTCACAATTCCTTTCTGTCGACCGCTATTCCGGCTTACGCCGTTGTTAAGCACCAGCTCCAGGATGTTAGCAAGGTTGACCGGTGTGAAGCTGAACCCGGATTCCACATCAGGCAAAACCAGTTCATGACAGCCTGCACCGGTACCTGTCCTGGCAAGCGCCAGTGATATGGGCGGGCCATCCATGATTTCATTTCGAGCAAGCATACTTTCGATTCTGAGATCCTGATTAATAAACATCGGGTAACCACCACCCAGAGATGTCAACTTGCATGCCTTGATCAGCAAATCATCAGGGGTCTTGCTATGTACCAGTAATCCAAGGGTCGGTTCTGTCATCCCCGGAGTGTGCATCATGGCTTCGATAAACATGTGGGACAGCTCATTGCTGGCATCCGTACCATCTGGCTTCAAGCCGCCGATATCCAGATGGTGTCCGGGAGTATGGGGAGTATGGGTACCATAGGAGCCAGCATCAGAACGCCAGGCCATATAATATTGAGAGTAGCGCATGAACCAGCAGTCAATCAGCTCCTGAGCTTCTGCTTTGGTCATTCGCGCAGCTTGAATATCGTCTGCATAATAGGGGTATAGATATTGATCGGCCCTTCCCGGCCCCATGCCTGTGGCATTTTCATTGTCCAGTGCATGCAGGATATGGACGAACCATACTGATTGTATTGCCTCAAAGAACGTTCTTGCCGGACGAGCCGGCACCTGGTTACATGCTGCAGCGATCTTTAACAACTCCTCTGTGCGCGCCGCATTTGTTTCACTGGCTGCGAGTTCTCTTGCCCTTGCCGCGAACCTGCCGCCAATCTCACTAGCTGCCTCCAAAGCCCTGATCACGCCTTCAAGAAAGGCCAGCTTTTTAAAATCCTCTGGATCGGTGAGATCAAGCCTCGCCAGCCGTTCCTCGGCTTCCTCTTTTACTCCCAGAAGTCCCTTCTGCAGAACCTTTTCATAACCCGCGGTCCAGTGGACCAGTGTGGCCGAGGTAATACGACTGGCCTTCCAATAGGGCAGGATCTCCTCTCGCAACTCTTTCTTATCTTCATCACTGATAAAGAAAGGTGTGATTTCTCGGGTGCTGATGGTATCCAGTTCGGCTTCCAGAGAACGCGCCTGTCCTCCTGAAAGATTGGCACCACGTGGTTCACAGAACAGCCAGCCGGTTATTGGGATTATTATGGTGAACCCAATTTTCTATTTGAAAACGATGGCCGAGGAATTTTTCGCGACGTTAGTGCCCAGGCCCCTTTCTTTAGTCATACCATT
>CAZNFE010000471.1:0-2587 GCA_964571945.1 uncultured Pseudomonadales bacterium | reverse complement strand
AATGGTCGTTGATCCCTGGGGAAAGATGCTGGATATTCAATCAGACGGGAACGGTGTCGGTCTGGCAGAAATTGATCTCAACCTGTTGCAATCGATTCGCAGCGATATGCCTGTACTCTCGCAGGCACGTTTCAATGTTGTTAAAAGTGATGCGTATTCGGGAATTTCTGAATCGCTTCAACCGGACCAATAGCGTAAGGATGGCAGTAAAATGCGCAGCAAAAATATCGCATTGGAATGCTGCATCAGCGATATTAATTCTAATCAAAGCTTTCCTGATTTGCTCCCGACTTCTCAGTAAGTTGACGAAGAAACCTGAACAGTTTGCGTGAGTGGCGGTTGCTCCCTGTCTGGGACTCGGTTTCATTTGTTGCGAGGCGAACTAGCTGGTTGAGGTGTTGGCGATCTGTGAGCGGGCATTCAAGAATGATTTCCTGCATTACCGCCTCATCGTGCGCAATAAGTCCGGCTCTCCATCTCTCCACTTTGTGGAAATGTTGTGCACTTAATCTGGATTGATGGGTTGATTGATTAACCAGCTCGATAACTTCGCTGACATCAGTATGGCGCATCAGCTTTCCTATAAGCTGTAGTTGTCGATTCCTGGCGGAGTTTTTTTTGATTTTCCTGGCCGTTACGACAGCATCTATCAGATCTTGATCGGACAAACGATGGAGCTGTTCATGGTTAAGATACAGAAGTTTTTCACCCAGTCCTTGCAGTTCGTTCATTTCCCTTTTTAGTTGGGATTTGCTTTTTTTCGGTACATTTTCGCGATTATCTTCAGACATTGAATACTTAATCAAAGATTTCCCAGTGCTATTGCAGATTCACTCACATTCATCAAAACGATTGTCGATCAGTGATACCAGGGCATTCATGGCTGCAGCTTCATCCTCTCCGTCAATGGTCAGCTCCAGTACAGTATTACATGATGCTGCGAGAACGAGAATTGACATGATGCTTTTGCCGTCAGCACTGGAGATCCCCTGTGAAATAGTAATGTCGGATGCAAAAGCCTGTGCGGTCGCGACTAATTTGGATGCCGCTCTGGCATGCAAACCCAGCTTATTGATGATGGTAACTTCTTTTTTAATCATAGTAATTTCATATATCCAACAATAGAGTTGAATTAATTTTTCGCACCGCTTATTAGTCGCTTGCTTCTGGCATCAATTCCCGGTGACGAAGCAGGACGCTATTCCATCGAGGATAAAAATACTGATGTAATTTGTGGCAAAGATAAACCGATCGATGTTGACCGCCAGTGCACCCGATTGCGATTGTCATATAGCTGCGATTGTTAGCTTCGAATTTTGGTAGCCAGGTTGTTAAATAGGAACAAATATCTTCAAACATTGCATTGAATTCGGGTTGTTGTTCCAGAAACTCCTGCACTAAACTATCCTCACCGGTTAGTGATCTTAAGTTGGGTTTCCAGTGTGGGTTAGGCAGACAACGAGTGTCAAACACCAGATCCGCATCAACAGGAACACCACTTTTATACGCGAATGACTCAAACAATAACGACAAACTGTTATGTTCGCCAGAGATCCTGGTCCTGATTGCATCTCGTAATTGGTGTAAAGTCAGGGATGTTGTATCAATCTTGAGATCTGCCAGATTCGAAATGGGCTCCAGCAGTTGCTTCTCATAATCCAGAGCTTCACGCAAGCCTCGCTGCTGGTCACTAAGGGGGTGCTTACGGCGAGTTTCACTAAATCTCTTTACCAGTGCGGAACCCAGTGCATCGAGGTAGACGATCTGCAAGTCAATATTATTACTATCGATCTTCTCTATAAACACGGGGAATTTCTGTAGATTTGCAGAAATATTTCTTGCGTCAATTCCGACGGAAACTCTGTCGGTAATTCGGTTTTTTTGTAGATTTGAAATCAGCGGTGGCAGTAGTTCCAGTGGTAGGTTGTCGATGCAATAAAATCCCATATCCTCCAGAACATGCAGTGCTGTGCTTTTTCCGGAACCGGATCGACCGCTAATGATGATTAGTTTAATCATGAGTTCAGTAATCGAGAGTAAATTGATTCCCTGGTTTAGCTCTGCCAGGGGCGATACTGTAACATGACCAGACATCACAAAGCATATTGCATCGAATATGATTTCCGTTTCGATGCCAAGCGTGATTAAGCTTCAGGTTCCTGTAATGCCGCCTGATACAAGTCAATGTCTGTAGAAGCGTGCAATAAAGCGTCACGATAATCATCCGACTCAAGGTGATGAGCCAGCAGGGACAGAATTTGCAGATGTTCTTCTATCTCGGTTGTCGGCACAATGAGCAGGAACACAATCCTTACAGGTATCTGATCATACGCGCCAAAATCCACTCCTTCCTGCAGTTGTACGAGCGCACAGATAATTTCATTGCAATCAGCGAGTCGACAGTGGGGAATGGCTATACCGTTTCCCAGTGCAGTCGTACCCAGTTTCTCTCGGGCAATCAGATTTCCGTACAATTCATCACGATCTATCTGTGGTTGGGATTCCGCAACAAAAGAAGTAATTTGTTCCAGCACCTTCTTTTTGCTTGCGGCATTCAAGCCACATTTAGCTCTTTCAGGAATCAAGA
>CAZNFE010000470.1:0-2591 GCA_964571945.1 uncultured Pseudomonadales bacterium | reverse complement strand
GGCCGATTACCAGATACCTGGTAGCCGGAAGCACCACCAACGGATCAGAATTTATCAGCGAAACAATGAATTTCCCACACAGCAGCATCAGAATAAATGCAAATAACCCCCATACCAGTGAGAAGCGGTTCGACAGGCTGAGTGCGGTTTTCACTCGATGATAGTAACGCCCGCCCCAGTTCTGACCCACAAATGGCGCGATACTCATGGATAGTGCAATGATAACCATCATGGCAATGGCTTCGATCCGTGATGCAACACCATAACCGGCAACAACTGGCGCACCATGCTGAGCCAGCAGGCGTGTAATAATGCTCATGGATAGCGGTACGATCAGATTTGACGCGACTGCTGGCAGGCCGACATGCAGAATTTCCCGACAGGATGTGATCAGACCGGACAGACTTGCCAGGATTAACCGGTCGCGAAACACGATATAGTAGGTATACAGTATAAAGCTAACCGTTCTGGCGATAACGAACCCGACAGCAGCGCCCTGTAGCCCGAGTTCCGGCAGACCCAGCCAGCCAAAAACAAACAATGGAGCAATCAGGATATGCAATGCTGACCCCACGGTCATCAGGTAACCGGGAGTAACCGCATCTCCCGCTGCCCGCATCAAAGTTGACCCGATAAACGCTACCGCAAAAAAGGGTAACCCCCACAACCAAACAGCCATATAGTCAACTGTTAGCGGCAATATATCGGGTTGCGCCCCAAGCAACTGAAAAAACGATTCCAGATTAAAGTACGCGAATGTACCAATCACCAAAATCAGTGATATGGTCAGGACAAAGCTGTGTGTAATCAATCGGCGAGCCTTATTGATGTCCCCCGCTCCCATGGTACGCGCCACCACCGATGCAGCACCAATACCGAGCCCCATAGACACGCCCTGCATTACCATCACTAACGGGAACGTGAAGCTGAGTGCTGCCAGTTCGCTGGTACCGACGATCCCGACATACACAGTTTCCATGAGGGCTGCCATCATGATAGAAACAAATCCCATCAACATATAACCCGTTAGCTTAACCAGGTGAAGGTGCACCGGGCCTTCAGTAAAGTTACCAGGTGAATTTTCTCTACCAGTTTCTGCTGGTACTTCCTGATGCATGGATTCTCCGGAATCCGGCCTGATTACTTTAGGCACGTTGTAAACCTGATTTGCATGATCAATCCGATAATAGAGTTCATCACGGTAGCTGAACGGTCCGGGCTAAAGAACATCGTCACCAGCAATTTCTGCCAACAGATATAATGAGCTGTATCGCAAATCATTTTTGCGTTGTAGTATGCTTTCGTCATTTGTAAAATTCCCGACAACCGAAGGAGCATCTCCATGACTGATAAAGACTATGGCTCACCACCACCCAGATGGTTACTGAGAACCATGACTGCGATCAACCGAATTGTATACCGCCTCAGCAACGGCAAAGTGATGCATCAACTGATGGGTAGAGACATTTGCCTGATCACTATGAAAGGTGCCAAATCAGGAAAAATCCGCCAAATTCCACTCATGTATATCCCTTATCAAGAAGGCGTGTTACTGGTTGCTTCCCAGGGAGGCGCCGCAACAAATCCAACCTGGTACTATAATCTGGTGGCCAATCCGGAAATAACGGTTGCAGTCCATGGCAAGACATTGTCGTTAACGGCACGCCAGGCTAACTCCGAGGAGAAGCAGCAGGTGTGGCCTATATGTGTGGAACACTACCCGGATTATGAAGATTATCGTCACCGTACGGACAGGGATATACCGGTATTCATCTGCGAGTAGGCCAGCTACCTGCCACCTTTCAATTCAATGCCACCATCCACTGCCACAATTTGCCCTGTGATCATTCTGGCTTCGGATGAAGCGTAAAAAACAGCCAGATTCCCTATATCTTCCGGAGTTTGTTCGCCGCCCAATGGCGTGCTTTGTGCAACGACCATTTCAAAAATTTGCCTCTGTGACAGATTGGCCAATTCCTGCTGATTTTCCTTCATGCGGGCCGACAGAAGCTCCCAGGCGCGCGTCCACAACAATCCCGGACAAATACAATTCACCCGGATCTTTCGCGGTGCCAATTCCAGCGCGAGAGTTTTTGTCAGGTGAATTACGCCAGCTTTTGCTGCACCGTAGGCGGGTAGTTGGGGGGCTGGCCCCAATCCGGCAATGGATGCAATATTAATTATGCTGCCTGCATCCCGCATGCGTGGAATCGCGGCATTAGACGATGCAAAGGTAGTTCGAAGGTTGTATCGCAACTGCTCATCCCAGCCTTCATCACTCATACTCAGCAAAGCGCTTTCCGCCATAAATTCCGAGTATTCTATTTTTGGACCTCCGACACCGGCATTGTTGACCAGAACATCCAGACCGCCAAAGTGTTCCTGCACCTGATCGATAGCCTTACCCATGTCTTGCTGACTGGAAGCATCGGCAACCAGTCCCAGCGCTTTGGTATCCAATGCCTCAGCAGTCGCGTCAACGCTCTCCTGATCCAGGTCCGTGATGACGACACTGGCACCTTCTATTGCAAAACGGGCTGCAATTCCTGCACCAATGCCCCGACCAGCACCTGTATCAAAACAACTTTATC
>CAZNFE010000469.1:0-2610 GCA_964571945.1 uncultured Pseudomonadales bacterium | reverse complement strand
ATGTTACTCCGCTGTCCTGTACCCATCCCTTGTTACCGCGACGCCAGCACTAGACTCTTCCCAGCCACCCCAGCAGCCACTCGGGTTTATGATTTTTCCGCCACTCACCGGCGACGGATTTATTCATCTCGGAAAGAGTGGGATAAATATGAATAGCACCCATAACCTTGCCCAGACCCAGACCATGCTTCATAGCAAGTACATATTCACTGAGCAGGTCTCCGGCATGCTCAGCAGCAATGGTAACCCCAAGTATCTTGTCACTACCTGGTTTGGTTAATACTTTGATTAGACCGTCGGCCGCTTCATCAGCTATGGCGCGATCCAGTTCTTCTACATTGAACACGGTGCATTCATAATCAATGCCCTGTTGCGTCGCTTCCTTTTCATTTAGTCCCACTCGAGCAACTTCCGGGCTGGAGAATGTTGACCAGGGAATTACCGAATAATCCACCTTGAATTTCCTGATCATCCCCAGTAGTGCATTAACCGTTGCATACCATGCCTGATGAGCTGCTACATGCGTAAACTGGTAAGGTCCGGCTACATCTCCGACGGCGTATATATTTGCATAGTTAGTCTGTAAAAATTCGTTTACCGCGATGGTGCCTCGTTGGGTCGTTTCTATCCCTGTTTCTTCCAGACCAAAGCCACCCGTATTTGCTGAACGACCCAGGGCTATCAGTAAATTATCGAACGGGATTAGAGAACTGATACCGCCAGATTCCACTTCCAGCAATTTCTCTCCTTTTTCGATTACCACGCTGATTGCTCGATGCCCTGTTTTAACATCCACACCCTCGGCCTGTAACTGGGCATGAACCATGGCTGCAACCTCTTTGTCTTCACGACCGAGAAGCTGCTCTCCCTGCTCGACCTGTGTCACATTCGCGTCCAGTCTGGCAAAACTCTGGGCCAGTTCCGTACCGATGGGACCTCCCCCCAGGACAACCAGTCTTCCCGGGTGATCTGGCATCGACCACAGGTTATCTGAAGTAAAATATTGCACCTGTTCCAGACCTGGCAGCGGGGGTACAAAAGGTTTCGCGCCTGTCGCAATGACAATGTTACGGGTAAGAATCGTCTCACCATTAACCTGCACTGCATAAGGCGAGACGATTTTTGCACTGCCCTTGATTACGTCCACTCCGAGTGACTCGTATCGCTCGACTGAATCATGGGGTGCCACCGTTTTAATGACTCTTTGTATTCGCTGCATTATGTCGCCAAAATCAAACTCAGCGGAAGTGGCTTTGAATCCTAATTCCTGGGCTCGCTTTATATCTGCTGCAAATTTTGCAGATCGTATCAACGCCTTACTGGGGACACAGCCGGTGTTCAGGCAATCGCCTCCCATGGCGTTTTTTTCGATTAAGGTTACTTTCGCTTTCAGCGTGGCAGCGATATATGCGGATACCAGGCCGCCCGATCCTGCACCGATTACAACCAGATCACGATCAAACCTGGTTGGTCTGGGATACTTACTGTGCTGGCTTGCTTTGTTCCGGTAGTTCCTGATCCAGCCGACTGCATGTCTGGAGAACAACGGTAAGATCCCGAGCAATACAAATGCACCTATCAGATTCAGCGACAGAATACCGGATAATGTGTGAATATCAGCCAGCTGCGTCCCGGCATTTACGTAGACCAGTGTGCCTGCAAGCATACCTGCCTGACTCACCAGAAAGAAAACCGGTATGGATATGCGAGTTAAGCCCATCACCAGATTGATCACAAAAAACGGCACTACCGGAATCAGTCGCAGTGTAAATAGATAAAATGCACCTTCTTTATCGATACCCTGGTTAATTTTCTCTAACTGGCTGCCAAATCGATTTGATACAGCGCTACGCAACAGATACCTGGATACCAGCATAGCAAGGGTTGCACCTGTGGTAGATGCGACAGAGACCAACAGGGTTCCCCACACCAATCCAAACATTGCCCCGGCTACCAGAGTCATGATCGCTGCACCTGGTAATGACAAGGCGGTAACCGCGATATAGATCGCCACGAAAAACCCCGCGGTCTGCAGCGGCGAATTCTGTACCAGACCGGTGATATACACCTGCTGGGATTTGATATATTCGAGGGTTAGATACTCATCCAAGCCCAGATTGAAAAATATTCCGACCAGTACAAGCAGCATAACTAACAGCGATATTCTTCCTCTATTCATCTTCTTTCCTTCTAAATAACAAATCCATAATTGTGAGATTTAATCGTTCCTGGTTTTTCTTCGCGGCACCAGAAGGGAAGGCATGTCCGAGACTCGCTGTGAACCCGTCCCTGGGCGCTCCGCACAGACGTCCTGTCTGTGAGGGTCTCTGACATGCCTTCCCTTCCGGTACCACTACCCATCAATGTTATTTGTAGATGGGTAGCGCGGTGGCAGCCGTGTGATTCGCTTTTAAATAACCCGGTAAACTCTCATGAAACAGATGAATTAGAAGGAAATTTGTTACAAATTGCGAGGATTGAACCTGACCGAACCATGATCTCCAGTCCCGGTCGATTCTGGAATACGCACAATAATGGAGTCGGAGTAGAATGGTACTTACTTAAGGGGTTCATCGCTATGAATCGGTCAGAACCGGGAGGGAGCTGTCC
>CAZNFE010000468.1:0-2623 GCA_964571945.1 uncultured Pseudomonadales bacterium | reverse complement strand
TCAGCAGGCTGGCTGAAGTATGTTGAATATACAGTGTGCACAGGCCTTCCTGTATATTCACAGAGGCCATAGCCGCGACCAGATCTTCCACTGCACCGGTTATATCGTGCAACCCCTGTCCACTGACTTGCACGGTGAGGGTTTCAATCATTCGGTCGCTCCAACTTACTTGTCAGGACTCGTGACTTACTTTACTTCGACCGTTCCTCCGATTGCCCGGCGGTATACCTGAATATGCCTTTCGCCATCAAAGAGGTTTCAACGGCTCGTCTGTCTCGAAATACTTCCGCGCGCGCAGCATGTGCTTCTTTGTTAGTCGGTTCAGCCAGCACTGCCATTTCCACCAGATGGCAGGCCAGGCGATAGTCACCCGTCCCGGCAATTTCCCGCGCCCGTTTCACCAGCACAGAAACACCGCCGGCCAGTGCAGCAACTTCACAGGCTACTGCGGCTTCCCTGGCCGGTTTCAGATTTGCAGGATTACCGTCATACCACCCACCATACAGTCGCCACAGGTTATTGATGATAAATTCCGGTTCATCATACAGGGGACTCAAATAAGGCCTGGCGAGCAGTTCCTCACTCACGTTGACGGTGTGAACGATATCATTGAGCCGGGCACCGGAATTCATCATTTCCAGGGTATCCATAACCAGGCCTTCCAGCGCGACGGCAACATCTTCCAGCACCATTCGGATGATCTTGTTTCCCCGGATAGGAAGACCATGAGCCGGTAGGAACAGCTCCGCTCCCATATCGGCCATATCACGCATGGCTCGTGCCCATTCAACCGGATAACGCTGCACTTTTTGTGGATTACCGGCATTTGGAAAATTCCAGATAAAGAAATCTCCGGCACAAATCGCCTGATGTTCGGGTATCCAGGACCAGGTATGATCATCTGTTTCACCACGAGCATGGTGCAACTCGATCACGAGGCCACCTATATTGATTGACAATCGATCCTGATAGGTAACGGTAGGACGAATCACATCCCGGGGCAGAAAAGACTGATCGCCGCCTATCCCTAATGCGTTCAAATTCGGAAATTGTCGCTTATTAATCACCGAGTTGTAGCCATTAGTGAGTGCGTATCGATCGAATCGATTCGGTACATTCTGATGGCCGATCACCTGGGGACCCGGTACGCCTGCATCCGCTGCAGATCTGGCAAAAGCACCGCTTCCACCGACATGATCTACATGGCCATGGGTATAGACCAGCGTGTTAAATCGATCCGGACTCCACCCTCTGATCGCATCTACAACCGCCTTCCCTCCCCCGGCACTACTGGTATCAAATACCACCAGGCCATCTGCTGTTTTGAAGGAGATTGAATGCGAAAATGCCTCAACCATCGCAATATTATCGGTCAATTCCGACAACTGATGATTGATCCTGTTCACAGGTTCATGTGCGACGCCTTCCTTGATTATTTTTTCTGACAGTGCGAATAAATCTGCCATCGTGCAATCTCCGCTCTAATTGAAATGGGTGCGCAGCTTCCCCGCGCCGGAGCAAGCCTGTTGATCAACTCACCAACGGGTTATCTGCCGGTAAAATTCGGTTTCCTTTTCTCCAGAAAAGACGCCACTCCTTCCTTGAAGTCTTCACTCGAAAACATGCCCCCCAGGTGTACCATCAAATGATCCACAGCCGTATCGAATGATTCTTCCATGCCCATGCGCATCATCCGCTTGGTGGTCTGCACTGCCATCGGTGCATTCTCCGCAATCTCATGCGCCCACTGCATTGCAGTGTCCATCAATTGCGCATCAGGGACCACGGTATTAACCAAACCCATCTCCAGGCTTTCCCGGGCGTTGAGCGTTCTGCCCCGATAGTAAATTTCCGCTGCCTTTCCCCAACCGACTAACCTGGGCAACAGCCAGGTACCCCCGCTTTCCGGTACTACATTTCGTTTCACCATGACCGCTGCCATCTTTGCTGACTCTCCGGCGATACGCATGTCAGCGATGAGGCTCATATCCATCCCATAACCGGCTGCTGCGCCATTAATCGCAGCAATCACCGGCTTATCAATCCCCCACATGACCGTGATCGGGGCATCCCGCAAATCAAACAATTGTTTCGGCCGACCACCTGAACTGCGGCTGCCGATGCCACCTTTTCCAACATCAACCAGATCAAGGCCGGCGCAAAATCCTTTACCGGCACCGGTCAGAACGATACAGCGGACTTCCGGGTCTTTATTTGCGGCAGTTAATACCAGGGACAATTCCTGCAACATATCCGGACTGATCGTATTCAATCTGTCTGGCCGGTTGAACGTGATCACCAGTACTCTCTCATCCTGCTCGACTAAAAGTTCTTCGGTAGAGGATGTAATGTTCCCCATAGCTTGCTCCTGATATTAGCGAATGATTAGGTTCGGTAACCATCATAACAGTATTTCAATGAATTGCTTCGTGCAGTGGTCACTCCGGCCATTGATCGCTAATGGCTGAATCATTTATCATAGGAAACTTTGGTTTTGATGTTCTCTCTTGAAGTTATTCAGATTTTTTATCCATATATTGGCCTGGCAAACAGGCTTCCTGAGTGTCATAGGCGGGACTGGCAACGTCTTTGCTCTGGATGCGACCGCCCGCCCCCTGTTTTT
>CAZNFE010000467.1:0-2623 GCA_964571945.1 uncultured Pseudomonadales bacterium | reverse complement strand
CGGGAGGATTTGTACAGGCTGAGATCAGTATATGTGGAATCGATATCTCCCGTCCTTCGCGGGCCCATTTTTAATGGTATGGGTATGCCATTTACGCGTTCAAATGCGTGCACTAATTCAAGTACCGAACAGCCGCTGCCAGTGCCCAGATTGTATGTGGCCAGACCGGGCTTTGCAGCCAGTTTCGTCAAGGCAGCCAGGTGCCCATTGGCCAGATCAACTACATGCACATAGTCTCTGATTCCGGTGCCGTCATGGGTAGCATAGTCATCACCAAATATCGTTAAAACTTTCAATTTACCTACCGCAACCTGGGAAATATAAGGTAATAGATTATTTGGAATACCATTGGGATCTTCTCCGATTTTTCCGCTTGCATGCGCACCGACCGGATTAAAGTAGCGCAGGGTGATGATGTTCCAGGAAGGGTCGGATCGATGCAGATCCCTGAGGATCCCTTCGATGTAGATTTTGGTTTGTCCATAGGGACTTTCTGCAGCAAGCGGACAATTTTCGTTCAGAGGCACGCTATTGGCTTTCCCATAAACAGTAGCAGATGAACTGAATACCAGGTTCTTTACATCATGTTTTTTCATCTGCTGGAACAGATTGATGGATCCACCGACGTTGTTTTGAAAATAGCAGAGCGGATCGGCGACCGACTCAGCTACCGATTTAAGGCCCGCAAAGTGAACGACGCAATCGATTCTTTGTTCTGAAAAAACCTGTGCAAGGTTAGCAGTATCCAGCAAGTCGACAGGGTAGAATTTGATTGGCAGTCCCGTTATATCTTCGATCCTGCTCAGCGACATCTCTTTACTGTTAGACAAATTATCGACTACGAGTATATCATGGCCGGCATTCAGAAGTTCTACACAAGTATGACTACCGATATAACCAGCACCACCTGTCACGAGAATTTTCATGTGCTATTTTCCAGCAGATTTAGTGCAGTGGCATATCCAAAATCAGTTCCAGATCAGCCAGAGTCTGTTCTGCGGAAAGCACTTTTATTGTTGTCATACCGAGTTCTCTGGCTGGCTTGAGATTGATGCCCAGGTCATCAAGGAACAGGGCATCTTCCGGTTCAATTTCCAATTCAGCACAAGCCGTTAAGTAAAAACGAGGGTCAGGCTTTCTAAAGCCGACCACACTTGACTCGATCACAAAGTCGAACAATGACATTATGTCGGCAACTTCGGCAGCTTTCTCAGTTGATCGTTGCATGCCAGGACCCTCACCTGCGCCTTTTACATTGTTCGTAAGGCATGCAGTCTTATACTTGGAAGCTATGATAGTCAGGGCGTTCACCATCTCCGGACGCAACTCCCCGGATAATAATTCGATAACGCGTCGTCCTCTGATCTCATGTCCGAGGTTGCGTGATTCCGCAGCGAATTCCTGGTCGAATTCATCCAGCGATATCTGACTGCTCTCAAAACGAGCCCAAGCATTACTGTCAGGATTGGTCGAATTGACAGATCGGATAAAGTTCTCCGGTATATTGTTAAGTTTCTCAAACCGATTGAAAGATTCAAAAGGACTCGAGGTAATAACACCGCCGAAATCCCAGAGTACTGCTTTGATCATTCGATAATCTCGTTAGAAGAATGTAAATAAGTATCTGCCGAATCAACCGACGTTGATTTCGAAGGTTGCACTCTCGGGTCTTGCCAGACCTCGTTGAGACGATGCAATGGCGTCAATCATTAACTGGATTTCGGGCATATTCTCGAACTCTAGTTGCACCTGTTTAACTGCATGTTCCAGCCGCAATTCTCGCATAAAAAGGATCCGGAACGCCTTCCGGACCTGGGCAATTTGATTTTTGTTGTATCCGGCTCTTTCCATACCGATTTTGTTGATGACCCGCATGATAGCAGGAAAGCCCTCTGCAATCGTGAACGGCAGTACGTCCTGTATGACCCTGCACATACCTCCCACCATCGCGGCTCTGCCAACATGACAAAACTGATGTACGGCTGATAGCCCGCCAATATTTGCATAGTCACCGATCAAAACGTGACCGCCGAGAGTTGCACTGTGCCCCATGGTGACATGATCGCCAACAGTGCAGTTATGCCCAACATGTGCGTGCGCCAGAAGCGCACAATCATCGCCTATTTGGGTAGTTGAACCATCTTCAGTTCCGCTGTGAATACTGACAAATTCCCGGATCTTATTGCGATCACCAATGTGGGTGTAAGTCTTGTTACCCTTCACGAATTTTAGATCCTGGGACTGTATGCCCAGTGTTGTAAAAGGGAATATGTCACAATCTGCGCCAATCGAGGTGTATCCATCAACGACCACATGAGATCGGAAAGATGTATTTTTCCCAATATTTACATTGGGACCAATGGTACAGAAGGGCCCGACTTTGCAGCCGTCTCCAATTTTCGCATCAGGATGCACGACGGCCAGCTTGTCAATCTCCACGCTCATCCCACTCTCCCCTCAATAAATCGTGGTAGAAACTGCGTAAACAGTTGAAAATTATATCATCAGGGTGGTAGCAGTGCGATACGTGTCACGCTGCATATCAGGCTTTGCAGAATTGGTGCCATGGAACAGTATCCTCACTCTCTGGTTTCCTGACTTCAGGCATGTTGATTTGACCAGT
>CAZNFE010000466.1:0-2631 GCA_964571945.1 uncultured Pseudomonadales bacterium | reverse complement strand
ACGTGAGCAGCTACGCGGTTTCTCCCCTGCTCAATCGCGTAATGCAGCGCCTTGAGTGCACGCTCATACAAATCGTCTTCTTCACCAGCATCAACGTATTCGGCAACTCCTGCCGAGGCCGTGATTTCTGTGGGATCTTCTTCTGATACCTGAATCTGACTGATGAGTTGTCTGATACGACTCAGGATAATGATCGATTCCTCCTCGTTTGCGCCAGCCAGTATGATCCCGTATTGAGCACCTTCCATCCGGGATACACTGTCGACCTCTCTGATGGCTGATTTCAGGATACTGCCAATCAGGCCGAGGATTTCGTCCCGTTTCGCTGTCCCATAGTGTTCCGATAACTGGTCAAAATTGTCCACCTCGGCTGCACATATCGTGAAAATGTATTGGCCCCGTTCTGCCATTCCCCGATGATGCTGCATCAACTCTACAAAGTGGCGCCGGTTGAAACATCCGCTTACCTCATCCAGTGTATTTACTTCCTCCAGCTTTTTTTCAGCCCAGGCTAGCTGATTCTGGAGCGCTTCAACCTTACGCTCCCAGGCGTGAATCTCCTTGCTATAGCTTGCTGTTAACTCCTTCATGACGAGCAAGGCGACAGCGGTCATACCAACCATCACGATTGCAATAATTGCCATGTTTCCCAGGGAAATAGGCACAGCCACCACCATAACAGCAAGAGCAATCAGGGTAGTGAATGCGATTGAAATAATAGAATATTTCATGAAATTTAGCGCTTTAGTCCTGGCTTAATTGCGTGCCACCTTGCACTATAAGACCAACTCTCAAGGAAAAAAACAAGCTTTAATCTACGGCTCATTACCGGAAAGCCAAATTTCAGATGGCATCCTGGTTTTCTCCTGGCGCTTCCTCGTAAACCTGCTCTAATTGTCCTTTTGCACCAGTTGGCTGATAAGGTTGCTATTTATCGCGTATGGTTGTCATCAATCCAGATCGATCAACGGGCAATATGGTTGGATTAACGCAATTCTTTCTCCTTGCGCACTCTTGCATTGATCACTGTATGTTGGAGCAGGCAATATAGCGGTATAGTTTTCTGAAGCAGATAATGGTATCCGCAATCGGACCTCACTAAGGAGCAGCTATGCAATCCTGGCACATTGGGAACTCAAGAATCACGCGCATCGAGGAATTGATGGGTCCGTTATTTGATCCACAACAATTTTTCCCGGCCTACAATGAAATCACCTTCAAAAAACACAGGGATTGGCTGTTACCCAACCATTTACACGAGTCAGGCCGCATTATTGCCAGCATGCACTCCTGGTTAATCGAGACTCCTCATCACAAGATTCTGGTCGATTCCTGCATTGGCAACGAAAAGGACCGAATGCCATATCGAGACTGGCATAAGATGAAAACACCATACCTGGCACGCTTTGCGACGACGGGAATTACGCCGGATCAGGTTGACTATGTCCTGTGTACACATCTCCATGTGGATCATGTCGGTTGGAACACCCGGCTGAAGAACGGTCAATGGGTGCCCACATTCCCAAATGCAAAGTATCTGTTCTCCCGGACCGAGTTTGAGTTCTGGGAACAACAAACCAAGCAGGCAGAACCGGGCCAATTCAATGCAGTGAACAATAAAACCTTTGCTGATAGCGTTTTACCGATCATGCACCTGGCTGAATTGATTGAAGGTGAAACTGATCTGATTGATGATCTGTTGCACATTTCGCCAGCCCCCGGCCATACGCCCGGCAGCATTACGCTGTCACTCATGGATGCAAAGAAAGAAGCCTTGTTTACAGGAGATATTTTTCATCACCCAATTCAGGTCTACGAACCGGAATGGAACAGTGCATTTTGTGAATTGCCCGACCAGGCCAGACAAACCCGCAAAGATGTTTTGAATTATTGCTGTAAAGGTGACGTGCTCATGATGCCGGCACATTTTGGACCCACTCATGCAGGTCACGTGCTCGCATCCGATAATGGTTACACATTCGACTTCGTGGATTCCGAATAGCGGCTGCACAAGTACACTACTGTTGTTGCCACTCGGGATTTAGAAGGGAAAATAACTGCCCCAGCATGCGGTAAGTGAGCCCCCATACAATCTGGTTTTCGACGCCATATCCAGCAAATGTCCGGGTCTCTCCGTGAACATCAAAATCTCTCGATGTGTGAGATTCGCCATAATACATATCGCGAACGGAGCCCCACAACACATCTGCTACTTCGTTATTGGGCTGCAGAGTCGGCATCTCCCCTTGTATCGCAAAAACAAAAGGCGCGACAATCATTTGTATAGTTGTGCCGATTGGATTCACATCGACAACATCCAATCGGCCAAGCAGCCGGGCATGACCATTCAAATCCAGTCCAATCTCTTCTTTGGTCTCTCGAACGGCGGTTTGTTTTAGATCAAGGTCATGTGATTCTCTGTGCCCTCCCGGGAATGCCATATGTCCTGACCAGATGTCCCCCTTTCTTTCAGCCCTGCGAATGAATAAGGCTTCCGTGCCGGATACCCCCTCTCTAAGGATTGCAGCAACTGCGGCCTGTCGGGTATCACTAGCAACGTCTGCTGGAATGACCGCGTCATGGAATTGCAAGCGTTCTTCAATTTTCTGGATGGTTAATAGTGGCATTGAT
>CAZNFE010000465.1:0-2640 GCA_964571945.1 uncultured Pseudomonadales bacterium | reverse complement strand
CCCCCTCTGTTGTTGAGTTACTGGAAGTCAGCACCCGTCTGTAAGTTTTAGAGAAGAATCAGCCGGAGGAGATCAACCTCGAAGTCATCTATGAAGATGATGACCTGATTGTAATTAACAAACCGGTTGGTCTGGTTGCACACCCGGCACCTGGGAACAGGGATCATACCCTGCTGAATGGCCTCCTGTATCGCTTTCCGGAACTGGAGCTGGTACCGCGAGCAGGTATAGTTCATCGACTGGATAAAGACACCAGTGGCCTGATGGTGGTTGCCCGGAATCTCATCAGCCAGCACCGCCTGGTGGAGCAAATGCAGGCCAGGAGTGTGACACGCCGCTACGAAGCGATTGTTTATGGCATCGTCAGTAAGCCGGGTCTGGTCGATTTACCCATTGGCCGTCACCCGGTGAACAGGAAAAAAATGGCAGTTCGAGAGAATGGTAAAAAAGCGATCACGCACTATCAGATACTGCACTCATTCCCGGAACATACGCACCTGGCAATCAGGCTTGAAACCGGGAGAACCCACCAGATAAGAGTGCATATGGCACATCAGAGACACCCCCTGGTTGGAGATGCCGTGTATGGCGGAAAATTCAGGATCCCGGTGAAAGGCTCAATGGAGCTGAAGGACGCGCTGTCAAATTTCAACCGGCAGGCGCTTCATGCCAGAGAGCTGGCCCTGGTGCATCCTTCCAGCGGCAATCGGCTTCGATGGCGGGTTGATTTGCCAGGGGACATGACCGGGTTACTTGACAGGCTAATGGATTCAGAGAACCTGACAGCGAAAACATGAACTTGCATCCGTCATTTATGATCCCTGATTGGACCTCGCCATCCAATGTGCGGGCAGTGGTGACATTACGGCAGGGAGGGCAAAGTACGAGTGCTTATCGTGGGTTCAACCTCGCCGTTCATGTGGGTGATCGTGAGCAGGCTGTGGCTGCGAATCGCAGGTTGCTAGTTGAGCAGCTGCAGCTTGGCAAGGAACCCTGTTGGCTGGATCAGGTTCATGGAAATACAGTCGTAGAAGAAAGCGTGCAATTGCAACCAAAAGCGGATGGTGTCTTTACCCGGCAGGCAGGACATCCCATTGCCATCATGGTCGCAGACTGTGTTCCCATACTGATGTGTGACACGAAGGGGACCTGTATCGGTGCTGTGCATGCTGGTTGGAAGGGGCTGGCAGCGGGAGTGATCAAGTCACTGGTGAACAGGATGGGTGACCATAGTGAACTTATGGCCTGGCTGGGACCTGCGATAGGACCATGTCACTATGAAGTCGGTAGCGAGGTTATGGATTGTTTTGGTGTGGGTTCTGGTCTCTCAGTCAAAAAAGTACAGAAATCCAGCTGGAGGATGGACATGTGGGAAACGGCGAGACAACAGTTAAAACAGTTAAACGTCCGGGAAGTGTACGGCGGAGGGATTTGTACCTATTGTCATGGAAGGCACTTTTATTCCTATCGTCGGGACGGTGTAACGGGACGTAATGCGGCGATTATTTGGCTTGAACAATAACCCGGCGATACCGAAGTCTTTGTAGTTGCTTCCTGCCTGGGTTGACAATGATGTTGTGCACAGCGGAGATTAAGGTACGGGCTTCCTGGCCAGCAATAGAGTATTCAAGATGGTCAGCCGCCCACGCAGTTTTCAGATATTGTTTTCCTTGCTTTTGCCGTACGGGCTTGCTTCTCTTCTTCGGTAAGAACTCGTTCTTCGCCATCGTCTCCCTTAACCCGAATGCGGGCATAGGACTCCAGTTTCGCCAGATTCCGCTTGCCTATGTCACAATTGGAGGCACGAATGCGAGCTATCTGTTCCTGGATGTCAGCTCTTTCCTCCTGGATTTCAATTTCGGGGTTAACTTCAGGCTTGGCAGTGGCACTTCCAGCTGGTGCTTCAGGGCTCTTGGTCTTCTCCCTGGGACGGTTTACCTGGCCGAACCGGCGAGATTTCGAGACGTATGTCGATTCGTATCCCTTGGGGCTTTGTCTGGCGTAGTTGGTTACACCATTCTCATCAACCCAGATATAATAGGAATCCTCTGCTTCCGCCGCCTGGGTAGTTTCAGCAGGCAGGTACAGCAGAACAAACACGGCTAGCAATAATTTAGTGAAGTGCCTCAATCGGGAATCCCTCAGTAGCCATTGCGCTCTATATCACTTCGAATTGAAGTATTTTACTACATTATAGCAAATCTCCAAGCTGTGCAAGGAAAGAGTGCTAACTAACTGAATTATATGGAATTGTGCTAACCTGTATTTTTCACAAGGTGGCGCTGCAGGCGTGTTAGCATACCTGAAATACAACACTATTCGCCTGCTTGGTTTTTAAACGGATCCTGCTGCTTGCTATGACAATTTCCTCTCGCCATTTGCTGCGCAAATCACTTCCGACCGTATTTTTACCTTGCGTTAAAAAATGGTTATCTCTCGTGCACTTGCTTTGTGTGGCTCTCGCTGCTTGCTCCGCAAACAGCTGCTGCTGTTCAAATCCGGCTGCGCCGGATATTGAACTATTTGCAAATAAATGCGGAATGGTCGAGAATGCCCGCCCGCCCTACGGTCTGTAGATCGGCAGGGGTGCTGAACCGGATCATCCCGGGGGTCGTTGTGGCGGATTAGATCCGGCATAAT
>CAZNFE010000464.1:0-2652 GCA_964571945.1 uncultured Pseudomonadales bacterium | reverse complement strand
CTCCTTCATCAGTCACTTACGATAGTTTTGAGCGGTCAACTGCGGTTTCTAGGATGATGAGTAATGCAGGTTCGACTATGCGGTTAGACCGTGGTCAATGACGAACTCCATCCCGGTCATATAACTCGAATCGTCGGATGCCAGGTGCAGTACTCCATTGGCGATGTCTTGCGGACTTCCCAGTTTGGCGCCGGGAACCATGACCATGGCGATATTGTCCCTGTCCACGGTGTTGGCGCCGTCGCCTGCGTTCAACCCCATTTTGTCCCAGATTGCGGTGTCGATAATACCCGGGTGAACGGAGTTCACCCGAACGCCATTCCCAGCCTGGGCACACTCGACAGCCACTGACTTGCTCAGTAATCGGACTCCGCCCTTGGTCATGCTGTAAGCAGCCAAACCAGCACTTCCTTTAAGACCGGCTACGGAAGACATGTTTATGACCGAACCGCCACCATGCTCAGTCATCACTGGAATGGCATATTTCATCCCCAGGAATACGCCGTCCAGGTTGACGGCATTTTGTTTCTGAAAATCTGCCAGTGCCATTTCGGTGATGGATGTTGCAGCAATAGCAATACCCGCATTATTGACCAGCACGTCCAGACCACCATGTAATTCCAGAATTTTTGCGATGACCGACTGCCACTGATCTTCCTGGGTTACATCATGATGCATATATTGAGCATCACCACCATTGCTCGTGATCTCTTCAATCACGTTCCTGCCATCTTCGTCTGCGACATCGGTGACCAGAACTCTGGCACCTTCACGGGCTAAAGTCAGTGCGCATGCCTTACCGATGCCCATCGCGCCACCGGTGACTAATGCAATCTTGTTTTCTACTCTGCCCATGATTTGAATCCTCAGTACTGGTTATTTGCACTTATATTGCCCAATTTTGATCCGTATGTGTAGAGAAACTGTAAATGTTATATTCTGTCCTCTTCGAAGACGAATTTGGATCTGGATCGGGAATGACTATGAGTTGGCAAAAAGACGTAACAGAGATTGAGCAACGCAGGGCACTGTCAAAACAACAAGGTGGTACTGAAGCGATCGAAATTCATCATGCTAAAGGCCGCTTGACCATTCGCGAGCGAATAGCAGGAATTGTTGAGGAAGGCAGCTTTGAGGAACATGGAGAGGGTGCGGGCTTTGCTGAATTTGATGAACAGGGTGCGATCAAATCATTTACACCGGCAAACTATGTTGTTGGTTTTGGCAGGGTTAATGGCAGAAGGACAGTTGTCGGCGGTGAGGATTTCACACTCAAAGGTGGGTCGCCGAATGCTGCAGGATTGCGTAAGAGTGTCTATGCAGAACAATTGGCAGTGCAGTATAAGGTGCCGTTGATCCGCATGCTCGAAGGTGGTGGAGGTAGCGTAGCGGGAAATTCAGGCAGCGGCAGGAGACCGGCAACTGTTGGATCACCTGTGAACACAGAGCCGCGATTCAGAATAATTGCCCAGGCAATGAATGAGGTTCCGGTGGTCTCGGGTGCCATGGGACCGGTAGCTGGTTTTCCCGCTGGTCGATTGGTTGCATCGCATTTTTCCGTGATGGTGAAAGACACATCCCAGGTGCTCGTTGCCGGACCCGCTGTGGTGGAACGCGCATTGGGTCTCAGTCTGACCAAGAATGAGTTGGGTGGATCGCATATTCACGCACGCAGTGGTCTGGTTGATAATGTTGCCGACAGCGAAGCAGATGCGTTTAAGCTGATGCAGCAATTTCTGAGTTATATGCCACAGAACATCTGGCAACTGCCTGAACGAATTCATTGCGGTGACGATCCAAACAGGGCAGAAGAAGCATTGCTTGACATTGTGCCACAGAGTAGTCGAATCCCCTTTAAGATGAGAAAAGTGATTAACCATATTCTTGACCGTGACTCCTTTTTCGAGGTGTCACCCAGGTATGGACGAGGTCAAATAACAGGGTTGGGAAGGCTCAATGGTGCTGTGGTGGGTGTGATTGCGAATGATTGCCTGCATTATGCAGGAGCAATGACTGCTCAGGGGTCGCAAAAGGCGCGCAGAATGATGGAACTTTGTGATACTTTCCATATACCAATTGTCAATTTTCTGGATGAACCGGGCTTCATGATTGGCCCTCAAGCCGAACGGGAAGGAGCAATTCGATATGGCATGGCAGCAGTTGCAGCAGCCGTCCAGTCAACAGTGCCCTGGGCTACGATCGCGGTGCACAAATCATTCGGGGTGGCATCGGCAGCTCACTTTGCGCCGAATACCTATAAACTTGCCTGGCCCTCCTATGAAATGGGTGCGCTGCCGATTGAAGGTGGCGTAGCCGTTGCTTTCCATCGCGAGATAGCGGCTGCAGATGATCCCGATGCAAAACGCAAGGAGTTGGAGGAAATGCTGAGCAAAGGCAGATCACCTTTTCCGTTAATGGAAAGTTTTTCTGTCCATGACCTGATCGACCCCAGGCAAACCAGAAGCAAATTATGCCAGTGGATCGAGTGGATTGAACCGTTGCTGGAAGAGCTCAAGGGGCCGGTACAGTGGGGCATGAGACCTTAGATTGAAAGCGAAATACCTCCGGCTTTGCCGGAGGATTGTTGTTGAAAGCGAAAACCCCCCGGCTTTGCCGGGGAGATTATCAGTGTCCATTCAAGGGTATCGTCAA
>CAZNFE010000463.1:0-2657 GCA_964571945.1 uncultured Pseudomonadales bacterium | reverse complement strand
ACCATACCCACAGCGCCGCCGTCGCGGTGATCGGCCTGGGCTACGTGGGCCTGCCCCTGGCTGTGACCCTGCGCAGCGGCTGAGAGCGGCTTCCCGGTTACATTCGCTGTGCTCAGCACAGGCGCCGGCATCGATGTGGAGGCCCACAAGGTAGACGCCATCCACCGGGGCTGCTCCACCATTGGCGATATTGCAGCGCAGCGGCTCTACCCACTGGTCGCCCAGCAACCAGCAGGGTTCAGGAGGTGATAACGAATGGCAGAAAACGTAAAGGCAATGGCAAGACAAGTGTTGAATGAGCTGCCAGAGGATGACCTGGTGGATGTATTGAGCTTCGTAGATTACTTGCGCTGGCGCCGGGAAGAGACCGACCAGTCTTGGTTCTGGACGCAGGAATGGCAGGCTCGCTACCAAGAGGCCAAGGCAGATCTGGCAGAGGGACGCTTTCGGGAGTTTGATGATGTTGAGGCGTTGCTTGCCGAGCTGAAGAGTCAGCCCGATGCGTCAGAATGAAGGTTCGGCGCACCAATCGCTTCAAGAAGGACTATCATAAGTTACCGGAAGCCATCCAACGTGTGAATCGGATATAGCAAGCGCCCAGAAAACGCGCCGCATCCTCCAATCCGTGTCATAAAACGACTGAAGATTTCGTCAGCTATTGGCAGATCAAACGAGACGGATCGAAGCGTGGGATTGTCGAGGTGGCCATATCATGATATCCCACGATCACGAATTGCAGGTAACCAAACAGCGGATCGAGCAATTTCAGGGCTTGAAGCCACCAAGAGAATGACGACATCACAAAACCTTCAAGCACACCTCACCTGGCCCGACAGCAACACATTCTGGCGCGATAAGCGCGTCACCGTTGTCAAAGAGAGCGATGGATGGTGGATCGGATGGCTGCTGAATCACCCTGGGGTAAATGCCCAGGAAAGGACCAGGAAAGAACTCATCGCGGGGCCGAAGAGATGTTGGCGACGGAAGCACCTTATGAACCGGATTAACTCGTGATAAAAAAAGCACTTATCAAAGTTTGGAGGCTCAAATGAAATGGCAAGAAGTCCGTGAGCAGTTTCCAGACCGATGGTTGCTCTTTGCGGCAGTGGAGTCACATGTAACTGAAGATCAGCGTCGCGTTGTTGATGAATTGGCTCCCATTCACGCCTATGCTGATTTCTACGAGGCATGGGATCATTACAGCACATTGCACAACAAAACGCCAACTCAACGACTGTATGTTTACCATACGAGCAACGACGAAATCGATATTCAGCTCCAGAACTGGGTCGGAATCAGGGGCAAGTGATGAAGATACGAATCGCTGACAACTTGCCGATCATTTCTGCCACGCTCAATGACGGTGGGGTCAGTCTGAGATTTGACAAGGTGTTGTTGGACACAGGCTCGGCTGGAACGCTATTCCCGTTTGATATGTTGCGTGAAAAAGGTATTCAACCACCACCCAATGCACGCATTCGCGAGATGACGGGAATCGGTGAGGGTGGGGAAAGCGTTGTTGAATTTCATGTGAAGTCGCTTACGGTTGGGGAATTGCACGTGGCGAACTTTGCAATACAAGCCGGCAATACTGATTATGGTTACGAGTTTGACGCAATCCTGGGCTTTGATTTCCTGTTGGCGGTAAGAGCAATTGTTGATTTCGACCGGATGGAGATGCGGCACAAGGATGACTAATCAACAGCCAACCGTATTATTCCTGATCCACCTGGCGGCCAGCGTATGAGCTATCGAGCCGTTGTCAAAGAGAGCGATGGTTGTAAGTCCTATTGTTTTTGATGTCCCCAAGAGGAGAATATCGTTATGTTAGCCAGCTATTTGGATGAGGCCATGGAACGTGGTGTCTATGAGATCATCGAGGACGAGGGCGCCTATTGGGGTGAAATACCTGGACTGCAAGGCGTTTGGGCCCATGCTGCGACGCTCGAAGGATGCCGGCGAGAGCTACGGGAAGCACTGAGCGACTGGATTGCCTTGCGCCTGCGCCTGAGGCTGGCGATTCCTGTGATGGCAGATATCGATCTGAACCTCATCGCTGCGCCTGCCTGAAAAGCCGATGGCAAGGTTAACTCCGGTCTCGAACCGAGAATTGGTGCGACGTTTACGTGAACTGGGCAAGGTGAAATCATGACCGTGGTCTTGGACAAACTAGAACTCCTCAGAGACACCTTTTCAGATGAAGCCGAATTGGATCGTGTGCTTGACAAGTTGCTGGATAATGCACTCAGCCAGTACCGGCTGCGCAAAGCCCGTTATGAGCAGGACCTGCGTAAGTTTGAGCTTCGCTATGGCATGGAATCCGCCGTAGCCTGTCAACGCTTCGAAGCAGGCGAACTGGGGGACGCTATGGATTTCTTTGAATGGACTGGTCTTTATGAACTCCAGCAGGACTTGCTGGAAAAGATTCATCGCCTGGAGTACATTTCTTGAGAGACGCAGAGGAATATCTGGCGTATGTCAAAGCACTGATCATCCTGAATGACCAGATATCACACTGGGCAGTAATCCGGGAAGAGGTACAGGGTGAGGTGGGATTGTTCCGCTATAAGCTAATGCTTCGGGATGGCGGCTTGCTGGAGATATTCGAACGCTTTCGGGTCTCTTTTGAGGCTGTCGTGGTGAGCAAGTACAGCTTC